>DAOURU010000275.1 GCA_030627585.1 Bacillota bacterium | reverse complement strand
CCCCGGTCATGGCAACCTCACGGCTCGTAGGGCGTCTGCTTAAAGCTGAAGCCAGCGCGGCCGCCATCGTAATTCCTGCCGAGGGGCCGTCTTTGGGAATCGCCCCTTCGGGAATGTGGATGTGAAGGTCGACTTTTTCGTGAAAGTCTTCGGGAATCTCGAGGTCCCGGATGCGCGACCTGACGTAGCTGAGAGCGGCCTGTGCCGATTCTTTCATAACCTCTCCTAACTTCCCGGTAAGAGTAACATTCCCCTTTCCTTTTAGAACGCTTACTTCGATATTAAGCACTTCGCCGCCCACTTCAGTCCAGGCCAGGCCTGTCGCCACTCCCACTTCATTTTCCTTCTCGATCGTCCCGTAACGGTAGCGGGGAATCCCTAAAAACGTTCCTAAATTAGATGCTGTAGCTTTTGCCTGATATTTCTTGTTTTTTACAACCTCGCGCGCTGTTTTCCGGCAAATAGCTGCGATTTCCCGTTCCAAATTGCGAACTCCCGCTTCCCGTGTGTATTCCCGGATAATCCCCCGCAAGGCGTTCTCCGAAATCTGCAGATGATGGGGTCTCAGTCCGTGCTCTTTCAACTGCTTAGGAACAAGATGGCGCTCGGCAATCTTCACTTTTTCTTCTTCGGTATATCCGGCAAGCTTGATAACCTCCATCCTGTCCAAAAGCGGCCGGGGGATATTAAACTCGACATTTGCAGTCGTAATAAACATCACCTTTGAGAGATCGAAAGAAACTTCAATATAATGGTCGCTGAAGCTGTGATTTTGCTCTGCGTCAAGCACCTCAAGGAGAGCTGCACTCGGGTCCCCCCGGAAATCGGTGCTCATTTTGTCTACTTCATCCAGCAGAAATACGGGGTTTTTCGTTCCTGCCTGCTTCATCCCCTGGATAATGCGGCCGGGCATGGCACCCACATAGGTGCGCCGGTGCCCCCGGATTTCCGCTTCATCCCGGACCCCGCCCAGCGAAATCCGCACAAATTTGCGGCCCAGGGCGCGTGCGATCGATTTCGCCAGCGAGGTTTTCCCAACTCCAGGCGGCCCCACGAAACACAGGATGGGGCCCCGCATTTTCGTGGCCAGCTTCCGGATCGCCAGATATTCTAAAATCCGCTCCTTGGGCTTTTCGAGACCGTAGTGATCCTCCTCGAGGATGCGCTCCGCCCCTTCCAGATTGAGGCGGTCGCGCGTTTCCTTATACCAGGGGAGAGCCAGCAGCCAGTCGAGGTAATTCCGGACGACCACGGCCTCTGCTGCCATCGGAGGCATTTTTTCCAGGCGCTCTACTTCTTTTAAGGCCTTTTCCTTAACCTCTTTAGGGAAACGCGCCTGGGCAATGCGCTCCCGCAGTTCTTCCCCTTCCGCCACACGCTCATCTTTCTCTCCCAATTCTTTTTGGATTGCCCTCATCTGCTCCCGCAGGTAGTACTCTTTCTGGGTTTTTTCCATTTGCTTCTTGACGCGCAAGTTGATCTTGCGCTCCAAATCAAGGATTTCCATCTCGTGGGAGAGAATCTCGCTCAGCTTTTCAAGTCTTTCTTTAACCCCGATCGCTTCCAGGATTGCCTGTTTATCCCCTACTCTTAAATTAATATGAGAGGCAATAATATCGGCCAGCCGCCCCGGATCGTCCACGGATACAATCGAAAGCACCGTCTCAGGAGAAACTTTCTTTCCCATTTTAACATACTGCTCAAATTGACTGACAACGCTCCGCATCAACGCTTCAATTTCCGGTGTTTTTTCACAGCTTTCCTGGTATTCCTCCACGAGCACCTTGATACAGGGTTCAAGGGCATAATACTTTTTAACTCTGCCCCGGGATAAACCCTCAACGAGGACACGGAAGGTTCCCCCGGGCAATTTGAGCAACTGCTTGATTTCTGCGATCGTTCCTATCTCGTAAATATCGGCTGCCTGGGGTTCATCGGTTCGAGCTTCTTTCTGTGTGACGAGAAAGATTTCACGGTCGTGAAGCATCGCTTCGTCAATCGCGTTTACGGATTTCTCGCGTCCCACGTCGAGATGAACAACCATATACGGAAACACTAAAATACCCCGCAAGGGGAGCAAAGGCAGGACGCGCTCCTCTTCTTTATGGTGGACCTGGTTCTGTTCCTCGAAATGCTGGCAGTTTTCTTGGGACATTTAAGCCACCTCCTTTTCGCCGCAAAAGCTATCTTGAAGAATCTTTATAATTCTACTATAATTCTACT
>DAOURU010000115.1 GCA_030627585.1 Bacillota bacterium | reverse complement strand
GCCTGTATATCTGCTACGACAACGGCGCCTACATGAACACCGGAATCCAGCGTTCAGGCTCCACCCCCTTTGGGGCCTGGACGACAACAAGCCACGTGGGCGACGCCCAGAAAGGGAAACAGCAGCACCAGAAGGACATGATCCGCATCGCCGCCGCGCACGGAGCGTATGCGGCGAACGCCTCACCCCACAGGTGGCGGGATCTCATGCGGAAAGTGGAAAAGGCCCTGAACCACCAGGGGCCCTCTTTCATCAATATCCAGTCCCCCTGCCCGCGCGGCTGGCGCTACCCTGCTTCAGAAACCATCAAGATCGCGCGGCTGGCCACAGAGACTTGCATCTTCCCCCTTTATGAAGTGGAAGAGCAGGGAGAAAAGGGGACGGTTAACTACACCCCGAAAAACAAACTGCCTGTGACCGAATACCTGAGGCTCCAGGGCCGCTTTGAGCACTTCTTCCGCCCGGGAAATGAGCACCTGATCGAGGAACTGCAGGCGGAAACGGACCGGCGCTGGAACTACATCCTCAAGCTGGCCGGGAAAAGTTGAGCGGCAGCCGGTTATCCTTGCACTGCGATAGAGCATACAGATGCCCTGGTTCATCCGGGGCCTCTTTATTTGTATACGATTAAGGCTGTTGTCATTATATATCTGGACTTCCGGCTACTGGCCAGACAGGCGGCAAAATATGCATTCTTCGCGCCGGACAAAATGCTTCGGTTATGTTTAGCTGGCTCGACAAAGTAATAATTGATTGGTAAAATAATGTAACAGGAGTGCAAGACCATACGGGACGTGGTTTCATGGCAAGATTAAGCCGCAAGCTGGCAATAATTACCCTTTCTCCCCAGCAATTAAAAAGCATGACGGATTTTATTAAAAGCCAAAAGGACATTCTCGCCTTTTTTTTATACGGTTCCTACGGTACCAAATTGCAGACAGCATTATCAGATGTCGATTTTGCGGTGTTGCCTATGTCACAAACCTCCTGGGACTACAGGCGCGAACTGGATTTGCTTGCTGGGCTCTGCCACATCGGGCGGAACGACGATATCAACCTGGTAAATTTACAGCAGGTTCCTGTAACCCTGCAGATGCGGGTACTGGAAACGGGCCGACTGCTGTACGTCAAAGACGCAATACTTTTAGCTGATTTCAAGGAAAGCGTCATTCGCCGCTACTGCGATTTCGAACCCGACCTGAAGAATCTATACCGGGATTTCGATACCGGCCTTAGGGAGGAATTTCTATGACGGTCGATAGGGAAAAGATCCGCCAGAAGCTGCAGTTTATGCGGCAAGAACTAAGGGAGCTAAAAAGGTTTCAAGGCATGGACTTAGACCAGTTTAAATCCAATCGCCTTTATGAAGCTGCTGCCACGAGGATGCTGCAGGTAACAATCGAGGCTATGCTGGATATCTGCAGCCCGATGTTGTTTTTTTGTTGCCAGGTCAATGCCCGGGACATGAGAGACGCCCCCGGCAAGAAGACCGGCTGAAGGACGCCGGGTGGCTCGCCCAACTGCTGCGGTGCATCTTTTAAGCGGAGATAATCAAGGAGCTAGTCAAATCTGGCTTTGGGATCACTCCCCCGTCTAAAATCGCTTCTTAAGCCAGGTTGCTAAAGTTTGTTCAGAGTTTATTAAGGGGCGTGAATGAAAAGAGCAGGGCCTGGGAAAAACTGAGGGGTAGAGGGGTTATTTTCCCGGGAGGTGCTTTTTTTGAACGGTGAGAAACCGATTGAGGGGGAAAGAAAGGTTTTCATGACCGGCAATGAAGTTGTCGCCTGGGGGGCGCTTGCAGCGGGGGCGGAGATCATGTACGGGTATCCCATCACTCCCCAGAACGAGATCATGCACTACTGGGCGCGGCTGGGCCCTAAGTTCGGGAAAAGGTTTTTGCAAACAGAGGACGAGCTGTCGGCGGGATTTACGACGATCGGGGGGGTGCTTACAGGAAAGCGGGCCTTTACGGCCACCGCAGGACCAGGGAACGTCCTGATGCAGGAGCCGCTCTCCATGGCGGAGGCGATGCGGATTCCTACGGTAGTTGTGATCCAGCAGCGGGGCGGCCCCTCAACCGCAACTGTGATTTACTCCCAGCAAGAAGTGACCCTGACCTGTTTCGGAGGAAACGGGGAAGGGCTGCGTGTGGTTTACGCGACGGCTTCTCACCAGGAGCTTTTTGATTACACCATCAAGGCTTTTAATACGGCGTGGAGATACCGTTTCCCCGCCTTTATTTTGGGCGATGGCTACCAGGCCAAAATGCGGGAGTCGCTGGTGATTTACGACCCTGCGGCGCGCGGGATCGAAATGATTTCTCCCGAACCGCTGGTGGGGAAAACGGGTGTGCCGGGAACAGACCGGGAGGCGGCGCACCTGCGCAATGCCTTCAGTGTCGAAGAAGAACTCCTCCATGCCTTAGGGGACGATATCGAGGAATACGAGCGGGTGGCCCCGGAGATTATTGAATACGACGCCTTTAACACCACAGAAGCAGACCTTTTGGTAGTTGCCCACGGAGTTGTTTTTCGTTCCGTGGCGATGGCCGTCAGGGAACTGGTAAATCAGGGGGAGAGGGTCGGGTATTTCCGCCCTATCACGCTCCGCCCCTTTCCCGGGACGCAGCTGCGGGAGGCGGCGCAGGGCGCGGAGCAACTGCTGGTGGTAGAGTCGGCGTACGGCCAGTTAAATAAGCTTGTACTGGAAAATCTTTACGGATCTAATGTGCCGGTAAGAACCTTGTTCCGGCCGGGGGTTGGGATTACCCCGGAAGAGGTTAACGAAGAGTGCAGGGCCCTGCTGGCCGGAAAGGAGGCATAAGATCAATGGAAATTCTTCCGAAAATGCCGAAAAGCTGGAATCCGGCTTCGAAGCCCCATAAGTTTTGCCCCGGGTGCGGGCACGGCCTCGTATTAAAGGCACTTGGTCAGGCGATTGACGAATTAGGCATTCAGGACCGTCTTGTTTTTGGCTGTGACATCGGGTGTTCGCTTTTAGCGTGGGACTTCTTTAATGTAGATACCGTACAGACCCACCACGGCAGGACAACACCGGTAATGGTCGGAATCAAGCGGGCGAGACCCGAACTCGTCACTGTTGCCTACATGGGGGACGGAGGGGGATATGCCATCGGTTCCCAGCACCTGGTAAATGCCGCCACCCGCAACGACATCATTACCTGTATCCTCGTCAACAATACCAACTACGCCATGACAGGGGGCCAGATGGCTCCAACCACAATACCGGGGCAGAAAACCGAGACCACCCCGTACGGGAGGGATGTTGCAGAAGCAGGCTATCCCATGCTGGGCCCCGAGATGGTTGCGACAATTTCCCACGAAGGAGCTTACGTGGCCAGAGGGAGCGTGGCCAAGTTCCGGCAGTTGAAGGGCTACCTGAAAAAGGCCCTCGAAAACCAGATGGCGGGGCGCGGGTTTTCTTTTATCGAAGCCCTTTCGACCTGTCCCACAAACTGGCGTACTAATGCCGAGCAAACATGGGCATTTGTAGAAGAAACGATGCCCAAATATTTTCCTCTTGGCGAATTGAAATTTCCCGGCGGGAAGGAGGAGTAGAATATGGGTAAAGCTGTTAGGATTGCCATTGCAGGCGAAGGCGGCCAGGGCGTCCAGTCCTTTGCCCAGATTTTAACCGAGGCTGCGGTGCTGGAGGGAAAGGAGGCCCTTTATATCCCCAACTTTGGAATTGAACAGCGGGGCGGGGTTTCCATCGCCTTTGTGCAAATCGGCGATGAACAGATTGGAGCCCCAAAGTTCAAGACCGGAGACATTGTGGTTGCCCTCAGCGACCGGGCGGTTCGCCGCGGTCAAATGCACGTGGGGCCGGAAACAATTTTTGTTTACGACGCCGGCATTGAAGGAATCGAAGCAGATTTACCCAAAAATGCGCGGAAAGTGCTGGCGCTTCCGGCGCTGGAAACCGCCAGCCGCAAGCTCCACCCGCGGGTATTCAACGTGTTGATCATGGGTGCCGTGATTGGCGCAACCAGGGTTGTGACCCCTGAGAAGGCGAAAGAAGCAATTGAGAAGCGGCTTGGCTACAAATTTGAAAAAAGCCCGGAACTGCGGGACCTGAATTTCCAGGCCCTCGAGGAGGGAATCAATTTAGTTGCAGGAATGGAGGTGGCATAGATGGGAAGCGCTACCTTTGCCTATTTAAAAAAGGTTTTCACAACCGAGGCGAATCAGGGGAAAGCTGTTTTTACGCTTTTTCCGGGGCTTTGCAAGGGGTGCGGGCTTTGTCAAAAAAAGTGCCCCGAGAGCGCTCTCAATTGGTCTGAAAAGCTGGGAGTTTACGGGACGCCGACGGTAACCCCGGACCCGGAGCTTTGTAAAGGCTGCCGGATTTGCGAGCAGGTTTGCCCCGATTGCGCGATTACGATTTTCCGGAAAGGGAAAGAAGGGGAAAGAAGCAGCAGAAGCATAAAAAAACTTTGCCTGCCGGAGAGCTCTAAAAAGGGAAAGGAAAATGATGCAGGGGTTGAAAAAAGGGATTTTCGCGTATAATAATAGTAGCGGCAGGAGGGCAGGTGAAAAAATGACTCCAGGAAAATTAAAACCCGGTAATTCAACAAAACGCAGTGCAGCAAAACGAGGGATTCTTTTGCCGGTTTGTGTTATTTGCGAGCAAACCCCGGCGCGGGGGATTACCGAAGGGATCTTAGTTTCAGGCCGCTTTCTTTGTACGCGGTGTGAAGAGGAAATTGTCTGCGCCCAAGTAGGCGAGACCCGCTATTTTGATCTCAAAGAAAAAATTAAAAGAATTTGGGCGCGGGTGAAGCCTTAAGCAAACCCGCTCTTCCGTATTTTCTATTCTCCCCGGCACCTCTTCCGAAAAACCTTTGTAATTTAACTCCTCTTTTACTCCCG
>DAOURU010000167.1 GCA_030627585.1 Bacillota bacterium | reverse complement strand
TCCAGGGACATAAAGGGCTGGGTCTGCATTCCCATATCATCCCCGTAAAGAACGATATCGACGTATTTTCCTACTACTGGTAAAACTTCTCGAATGATGGCCAGGGCCACTTCAGTAATTTTTTCTGTTAAGGCAAAATAAAACTTTTGGTTGGTACGCATATCTATGAGCCAGTTATCGAAGCCCCGAAGCCAGGCGTACATATGAAAAATTAAAGCTGCATAGCCTGGGAAAAGCGTTATTGCGTAATCCGTGGTTTCCCGGAGTGTTTTAATTTGTTCGGGAAGCCCCTCCAGAAAAATGGGATCTTTCGGATCGGGCCAGTAAGGGTATTCCTCAATCTCTTTTATCGTTGTGGCATTCCGAAGTGGGGTGAGCCGGTCGGGTACGCTGCAGTAAAATCCCGCTGGTTGCAAGATAAGACCCCACATGTCTCGCAAATTCCTATCAGGAAGTTTTTCCACCGGATGCGAGCCCGTGAAAACATGTCTGATATCGGCACCGAGCCTGACGAGAAGGCGTTCATCGATATTCGCGACAACGCTAAGAATCGGCGAAATAACCGGCTCTTCATAATCTTCGATGCCGCAATATTCGTACAGGGCCCTGATTCCATAAGGGGGCCCTTCAGCAATTTTATTTTTGGAGCCCTCTACAATTCCGGAGATAAAACCACCGAAATCTATTGGGGTTCTGTCTACACTTTTGCCCTCAATGGCTCGCAGCACCCGTTCTCTTGGGGTCATTTTCATCTCAGTTACCCTCCCCCACAATATTTTTTGCAATAACAACCGCATCCCGGACCGTTCGTCCGTAGTAATCGGCTCCGGCGCTTTCGGCAAATTCCCTGGAAAGAGGCGCTCCTCCTACCATAATCTTGATTTTATCTCTTACACCGGCCTCTTTAAGAGCATTAATCATGTCTTTTATGTTCACCATCGTTGCCGTAATGAGAGCGGAGCAGGCTACGATGTCAGGGTTGTGTTCCTTCACGCCTTTAACAAATTCGGCAGGGGGAACGTTGACGCCTAGGTCAATAACTTTGAACCCTGATGCTTCCAGCGCTGAAGCGACGAGATTCTTACCGATATCGTGAATATCTCCTTCAACAGTTCCAATAACCACTACTGCCTCTCTTCCGGCAGCTCGTGTGGCTAGGTGTGGTTTTAGGAGTTCCATGGCAGACTTTACGGCATGTGCTGCGATCAGCAGGTCCGGAAGAAAGTATTCCTGTTTTTCAAATTTTTCGCCGACCACATCCATTCCTTTGGTGAGCCCATTTTCGACAATGCTAAAGGCGTCTACCTTTGCCTCGAGGGCCTCCTTCACTGCGGCGACAACGGCTTCGCCTTCCCCCTGAATTACAGCCTCACAAATTTTCTCAAAGAATCTTTCTTCATTCATTTTGCGGCCTCCTCCTCTTTTTTCAGGTATTTTCTTCAAAGAAATTAAAGATTTTTTGTTTTTCTTAATTTCACCCCTCTCCTTTGGTTTTTCTTTAATGAATGCGCTTTTTTCTATTTTCAGGATAATAGCTGCAAAGCGGGGGAAACAATTCCAAATAATTGAGATAAATGGGGGATTTTTGACTTGTCCCCACGGATTTAATTTTTTCGAAGTCGACAACAATTAAAGTGGTCCTGATAGAAGATGAATTTTTTGTCGCGGGTTCAAATTTTTTTCAAGTTCTTTTTCATAATGAGAAACCATGAGGAACCAGAAGATGGGATAAGTTTCCAGGCATAGTTTTCCCGTTAAGTTTTGCATACTAAGGCTAGAAAAGCGATTTTACATGAATGAGGGAGGTGGAACAATGTTCCGGCGGCGTGGAGGACGTTGCTGCACGGAGAGAGGACCCGCGAGAAGAGAAACGAGAAAAGAAGCGCGAAAGAAGGCCAGATCTGTTTCGGAACTGGAAGGGGGAGTAACAATAGCTCCTGTGCCAGTTACTTTAGGTGAAGACATCACCATAAAGTATCAGGGACTGTTAGCTCAGGCAGGTGCCGAAGCGATTTATTTACATATGGGCTACGGACCCGCCGATAAATGGCAGTATGTTACAGATTTGTCTTTAGAAAAAACCAACGGGAGTTGGGAGATTACCTTTGAGGTTAAAGACGAAAGCCGCTTGAATTTCTGTTTTACGGATAACGCTGGTCATTGGGATAACAATGCCGGGGTCAACTGGAGTTTAGAAATTCATACAGGAAAGCGGATCTAAATTCCTACTGGCTGCCTCACGCAGGAATTTTTCTTTGCCTTTTGCCGGGGGGCGTATAAAAGCAAGTAATCACTGCCACCACAGAAACCCCTTTTTGGAAACTGGTTGTTCTTTTAATGGAGAAGAAGATCAACCAGACTCCCGTCGTTAAAGCAGGTACACTCCAAGGGATGGTGACCCGTTTTGACATTATCGAAGCTCTTGCGGAAAAAGCGAAAGAAGTACGCGCCCATTAGTACTGTCCATTAATGACAGGGGGGATGTAACCAAGATGCGGATACTTATGCTTTCCTGGGAGTTCCCGCCCCGGAGTGTTGGAGGGATTGCCCAACATGTGTATGACTTGACCACGGCCCTTGCGGAGGGGGGTGAGGAAATCCATTTAATTACCTGTGCAACACCCGAGGCGCCGGGAAAAGAAAAAATTAACGGGGTTTACGTCTACAGGGTCAATCCCTATAACCTTCCTGCCCCCGATTTTTTGACATGGATCCTGCAACTGAACTTAAGCATGGTTGAGTATGCAATCTCTTTAATTAACTCTCTAGGCGATTTAGACCTGATTCACGCCCACGACTGGCTGGTTGCCTACGCAGGCCGGGCGCTCAAGCATGCTTATAAACTCCCGCTCATCGCGACCATTCATGCCACTGAATATGGACGAAACCAGGGGCTCCATAACGATCTCCAGCGTTATATCAGTGATGTGGAGTGGTGGCTGACCTATGAGGCGTGGCGCGTCATTGTCTGCAGCCACTATATGGAAAAAGAAGTCCGGAGGATTTTTCAATTGCCGGAGGATAAAGTCCGGATTGTTCCAAACGGGGTCGACCTGAGCCGTTACCAGCGAGCAAGAAAAGTTTTATCAAGGGACATGTATGCCGCCCCGGATGAAAAGATTATTTTCTTTGTCGGCAGACTTGTTCAGGAAAAAGGGGTCCATATCCTGCTTGATGCCGTTCCAAAGGTGCTTTCTTGCTATCCTCGAGCAAAGTTTATTGTCGCCGGGCGGGGTCCCGCCGAAGATTATTTGAAAAACAAGGCGAAGGATTTAGGAATTTACGAAAAGGTCTATTTTACAGGCTATATAGATGGTGTAATGCGCGACTACCTTTACCGAGAGGCTGCTGTCGCCATTTTTCCCAGCCTGTACGAACCCTTTGGAATGGTGGTCCTGGAGGCGATGGCGGCGAAGACCCCGGTGGTGGTATCAGATGTCGGCGGCCTTTCCGAAATTGTAAAACACGAACAAAACGGCCTGAGGTTTTATGCAGGAAACGCCAACTCTTTAGCAGACAATGTCCTGCGTCTCCTGCACGAACCGGAATTGGCATCCCGCCTGGCAGAACGGGCCTATCAGGATTTGCACCAGTTGTATACCTGGCGGGAAATTGCGCGCCAAACGCAAAAGGTTTACGCCGAGGTCAAAGATGACTACGATGCAAGCGCCTGGAAAACCGATTCCTGGCTGGCGGGAATTAATAATTTAAAGCAAATCCGCCCTGAAATTACCAGCACCGGAAGGTACGCGGTACCGGGGTACCTGATCCGGGAAACTCACGAAAACCAGCAAGTTCGGTGCACCAAGAAGGAGATGATAAAATGAAGGCGGTAATTATGGCAGGCGGTGAGGGTTCCCGCCTCCGGCCTCTGACCTGCGAGCGGCC
>DAOURU010000281.1 GCA_030627585.1 Bacillota bacterium | reverse complement strand
CGTACGGTCTCGCAGTATTTCCTCCGGGGCGTTATCAGGCCCTGAAAATTGTAATCGGCTCCGGGGGAGGAAAAAACTGGTGGTGCGTGCTCTTTCCCCCTCTTTGCTATGTAGACCTCGTCCGGACTTCGCAGGAGCTTGGAAGTGAGCGGCTGCACCAGGAAACAGGTAAAAGCAGTTTGGCGCGAGATGGGCATGATGCGGCCCGGGGCGGGATTTCCGGTGAATTTAAGGAGCACCCCGGCCTGCAGCCGGGGAAGGATCGAACCCCTGGCGCGCCCTCCGGCAAACCTGCGTTCCGGTTTGCCTGGAAAGTCAGCGAGTGGTTTCAGAAAACCGGGCCGCGTTCCCTGCTTTCCTGGTTCTGGCCGCGTCGCAGTTGAGAAGAAGTTAATGCCTGCCGGAGGAGCGATTTATTTCAGGGTCTGGACAAACCAAAGAAAGAAATAACCCAGCGCAAGCCCGAGCCAGGCCCAGATTGGGTTCTGGCAGTGGGCGGCGGGAATCAGTTCATCTTTGATCAAATAGGTCATTGCCCCGGCGGCAAGGGCGAGGAGAAAGGCAAGGCGGTGGGGGGAGAGGTGGATTAAAAAGAGGCCGAGCAAGGTTCCCAGGGGAGTAAAGATGCTTACGATAACGTTGAGAAAGAAAACCTGGCGGCGCCGGAGACCCCCCAATTGAAGAGGGGCTGCGGCGGCAATTCCTTCAGGAATGTTGTGCAGGGCGATGGAGAGGGCGAGCAGCGGCCCCAGGGTTCCCCCGGCCGCATATGCTCCTGCAATCGCAATCCCCTCGGGGAGATCGTGCAGGGCGATTCCCGTCGCGATCAGGTAACCGAGCCGGCGGTAGACAAATTGACCGTCAAAGTAAAAAGCCTCGTTTTCTGGAGTTAGCAATTTATCCAGAATCCAAAGCAGGAGTACCCCGATCCCGAATCCGGCCCCGGTTTCAAGCGGGTTTCCGATGCGAAAGGATGCAGGAATCAGGTCAAGGAGCACCACGGCAAGCATTACCCCGGCTGCCCCCCCGAGCATTACTGCAAGGCCGCGCCGCCCCGGGCGCCTGCCGAGCAATACAAACAGGCTCCCCAGGGCTGTGGCTAGCCCGGCTAGAAAACTGGGGAGAAGAGCATGCATTTTTCCACCCACCCTTTCCGCTAAAACTTATGCAGATTCCTGGGGTTTATGCCCGGCCCGGATCAAAGTCCGGTTATCCTCGCGCTTGCTCCCGGTACCGGCAGGGCCAGTGGCGTAACTGCCTTAAGGGGGTGAAGGGTTTGACGGAACAAGTTCCGGGGACGCTCTTAATCATCGGCGGCGCCGAGGACAAAACGGGGGAGTGTGCTGTCCTGAAAAAGTTTGTTGAGCTGGCAGGAGGGGAAAAGGCACGCCTTGTTCTCGTCACCTCGGCAACCGGGCAGCCTTTAGCTGCAGGAGAGCTTTACTGCGGGCTTTTTACCGGGCTCGGCGCCCAGGAAGTCGCCGTGCTGAATGTCACGAGCCGCCGGGAGGCCAATAGCCCGGGCGTTTACGAAAAAGTTGAAAAGGCCTCCGGAATTTTTTTCACTGGGGGAGACCAGCTTCGCATCACGAGCCTTCTCGGAGGAACGCAGTTTGACGAGGCGCTCCGGAGGGCGCATCAAAAGGGCGCGGTTGTTGCCGGGACCAGCGCGGGGGCTTCGGCAATGAGCGAAACGATGATTGTTGAAGGGGAGGGGGCGGAGGCCCCCAAAAAAAATACGGTTCAAATGGCACCTGGCATGGGTTTAATTCGAGAGGTTGTCATCGATCAACATTTTGCCCAGCGGGGAAGATTGGGACGCCTGCTGACGGCTGTCGCCCAGCACCCCTACATGCTGGGAGTTGGAATTGATGAAGATACCGCCATTATTGTCGCGCCGGGAGGGATTTTTGAGGTCGTTGGTTCGCAAACAGTAACAGTAATTGACGGGAAGCGGATTCAGGAAACAAATGTTTCCGAGTTGGGACCGCGTGCCCCGCTTGCCTTAACGAACGTGATCCTCCACATTCTGCCTGCCGGCTACAAATTCGATATGAAAAAGAGGCTCCCGATTTCTCGGTTCTAATCCGGACTTGAGTGTTCTGAAAGAGTGCTCTGAAAGGGCAAGCACTACCGCCTTCTGCATAAAATGGCAATTTTCTGAAAAACTAGTAATGTAT
>DAOURU010000046.1 GCA_030627585.1 Bacillota bacterium | reverse complement strand
TTGCGGCCACCAACAGGACCGGTTCCCATGACGGCAAGGTCTATGAGGAGTACAAGCTGACAGCCAATAACCAGGACATCGACCTGAGCAGCGGCAACGCCAAGAGCATCAGCGTGCTGGAGCCGGGCGCAGCCGAGCCCAAACCTCTTGAACCCAACACCGATACCACCCTCTGGTTCAACGTCCAGAAGGCGAGCGGCGACTACAAGTTCACCATCGTGGACAGGAACGACAAGGTCTACACCGCCACCCTGAGCTGGACCGCGCCGCAAACGGTCGAAGCCGTAGCCACTGGACAGGAAGGCGGGCACGAGGGCAACTACTACGTGGAGTACAAGTTGGGCGATCTCGACCTTAGCAGCTTCGACGCCATGTACCAGATCAAACCGGATGGTAACGTCTACGAACTCACTGCTAACGCCGACCAGAACCTCTGGTTCAAGACCACCGGCCAGGTGGAAGGGGAGCACGTCTTCCTGGTGAAGAAAGACGGCACCTGGTATGTCGCCACTATCGAGTGGGGTGCAGTTGAAGGCAACTAGTCAAGAATCTTGAAACATCTTGAGGCTCCCGGTTTCGCCGCTTGCGGGGGGCGAAACCGGGGCTTTTTTGTCGTTGCTAATTCATTGATGCGTAATCGTGATACACTCATTAAGTGAAGGTGGATAACTTGGAATGGGGAACCTCTCTTTCCGGCCTTATGTTTCTGCTGCTGGAGGACCTCGTACGCAGGGAAGACGCTTACCACAAGGCTAGTTGACAGTGGCCTTGCCGCCGGGGGTTTGGCTGGCTCCCGTACCGCTGGCTTTTAATTTCCTGTGCAGCCAGATGTCGTAGATCTTTCGTGATAAACCGGGTGCTCTGTTAAACAGGAACAGCCCCCGAGGGAGGCCGTCGCCAGGATGTAGACGCCGCTGAAGGACCGGAGCTGAGGTGATGCCAGGGAGGCGGCAATGGCCGAAAACTCTCCTCGATGCACCCTTCTGTTGTATGCAGGGTATATTTTTTGCCGATACCGGGCAGCTCAACGCTTCTGATCTCCATAAGAATGACCTCCGAAAGAATGACCTCCGAGCTAGATTATACCACGGGTGGACTGCCACGTGAATTCACAGTCTTCAGGCCGGAGGGAATGGTGACCGATTAATGCCAGCATAACACGGGTGCGCCTTGTTTACCGGTTTCAAAGCTGGTTAAAGGCTGGTATACTATAACTGGTTGAAAAAATTATCCGAACGGGAAGCGCTCACCCTTCTTTGCGGGAAGGAGCAGGAAAAAGGTGCCGTACAGGTTATTTCCTTTTGTGATGGTGGCTTTTGTGGTTGTGCTGCTGGTGTCAAACACTGTGGCGGTTAAGGTTACGCAGCTGGGCCCCTTCTACTTCGATGGCGCTACTATCTTATTTCCTTTGGCTTACATTTTTGGTGATGTGTTGACCGAGGTCTACGGTTTCAAACGGAGCAGAATTGCGATCTGGTCCGGGTTTGCCGCGTGCATCTTTATGGCGTTTGTCTACTGGTTTGTAGGGGAACTGCCTCCGGCTCCTGACTGGCACCGCCAAAAGGACTACGCAGCGATTTTAGGGCAGACCCCGCGCATTGTCCTGGCCAGTTTGATTGCTTATTTTAGTGGGGAGTTCACCAACTCGTTCGTGCTTGCAAGAATGAAAATCCTGACAGGCGGCCGGTGGCTCTGGACGCGGACCATCGGTTCTACCCTGGTCGGGGAATTTATCGATTCGGTTCTCTTCGTTGCAATTGCCTTTACGGGGATCATCCCGTTCCCTGCACTGGTCGTGATGACCGGCAGTAATTACGTATTCAAGACACTTTACGAGATTGCGGCGACACCTGTTACCTATGGAATTGTTAACTGGCTGAAAAGGGTGGAGCAGGAGGACTACTTTGATGTAGGGACCAACTTTAATCCTTTTGCGGTTTCTTTGAAGGATTTGGAGAGGTGTTCTGGTAAGGAGGAAGGCAGGAAAAAACATTGAAAAAATATAGTGCCGGAGTTTCGTAATTTCTTCCGAAAGTACGTAATTTCTTCCGAAAAGATGTTAAAGTTAATAAAATCAGGGAGGGTGTTGGAGCCTCCCTGATTTAAAAAACGCAGATCTATCTTAGAATTACCTTTTCAATAAAAAAGGGAGGCGGGGCCGTGCCTCCCTCTTTTTAATAACGAGGTTTAGAAGAGACCCTTCACGGCGCCGGTCTCCACGTCAACGTCAACTCTCCTGTAAGCCGGATCAGAGCCGGTGCCGGGCATCAGGCTGATCGCTCCGGTCATCGGGCAGAGGAACTTCGCACCCGAGAAGATCAGGATATCCCGGACGGGAAGAACCCAGCCTTTAGGCACTCCTTTGAGGGTTGGATCATGGGTCAGGCTGAGGTGGGTTTTCACCATCATGGTCATGTAATCCCGGAAAGCGGGATCGGATTCAAATTTTTTGGCTTTGGCCTCGGCTTCCGGCGTCCAGGAGACACCGTCTGCTCCGTAGACCTCCTTCGCAATTGTTTCCACACGCTCCCGGAGCGGCATCTCAAGCGGGTAGAGGTACTTGAAGTCAGCTTCATCGCTGCAGGCATCAAGCACGGCGTCGGCTAATTCGAGGGCGCCCTCTCCGCCCTTGAGCCAGTGTTCGGAAACCGCGCAGCGGGCTCCCGCTTGCTCGACGAGCCTGCGTACAAGGGCGATTTCTTCTTTCGTGTCTGTTGCGAAACTGTTGATGCAAACCACCGGTGAAATTCCAGACTTTTTTACAACGTTGATCAGATGCAGCAGGTTTTCCATGCCCTTTTCTACAAGCGCGAGGTTTTCGGTTTTGTACTCTTCCGGAATCGGGCGTCCCGGGACAACGGTCGGGCCGCCGCCGTGCATCTTCAGCGCCCTGATCGTGGCTACCAGGACGGATACGTTGGGGACAAGGCCGCTTAGCCGGCACTTCACGTTCCAGAATTTCTCAAAACCGATATCGGCAGCAAATCCGCTCTCGGTTACATGGTAGTCAAACATCTTCAAGCCGATGCGGTCGGCAATGATGGAGGATTGACCAACAGCAATGTTGGCGAACGGCCCTGCGTGGACCATGCATGGCTGGTGCTCAACTGTGCAGCACAGGGTCGGATTGATGGTATTGCGCATCCAGGCGGTCATTGCGCCGGCAACTTCCAGATCCGCAGTTGTGATTGGATTCCCCTTCTTGTCATAAGCAACGGTGATCTGGGCGAGACGCTCCCTGAGGTCTTTCAGGTCGCGGGCAATGGAAAGAATCGCCATCAGTTCTGAACTCACCGTAATCTGGAATCCGGATGGCATCATGAATCCATCCATTTTGCCGCCGAGGCCCATGATGATATTGCGCAGCCCCTGGGCGGCAAAGTCGATTGCCCAGCGCATTTCTACGTTCTTGGGGTCGATGTTCAGCCGCTTCAAGTTTCGCTTTGCAAGTTCTTCATCATCATAATTTGCCTCGTGCTGCATCCGGGCATTGAGGGCGACCATTGCCAGGTTATGGGCGTTTGTGATGTCGTTAATATCGCCTGTCAGACCGAGCGAAAATTCGGTCATCGGGATGAGCAGGGCATTTCCTCCCCCGGCTGCCGTACCCTTGATATTCATTGTGGGCCCGCCGGAAGGTTGGCGAATTGCACCGCCCACGTTTTTTCCTCTCTTGCCCAGCCCTTCGAGAATCCCCATCGTCGTGGTTGTTTTGCCTTCTCCCAGCGGGGTAGGGGTGATCGCCGTGACTTCAACGTATTTCCCGTCAGGCTTATCCTGGAGGCGGTTCATGATCTTGAGGAAATCAAGCCTCGGCGTTCTGCCAAAGGGAATGATTTCGTCTTTCTCAAGCCCCAGCCTCTCCTTCCATTCCTCGGCAGTGGGCATGGTTTTTTCCGCTTCCCCGGCAATCTGCCAGTCCGCCATTTTCGTTGGATCCCAAGCCATTACTTTGCATCCCCCTTGTTTAAATTTCATTTGAATTTTCAATTTGGATTTTCAATTAACCTTACGCACTAAAACCCCGGCCCCTTATCCTTTGAAAACTTCCCTCTGAAATACCCCCTTTTTGGAAAAATTTCAGCTTCGATTTTGGGTTGAATTCAGGTTCAGAGTATGCTGGTACGAGCTTTGTGAAAAATTTAACATAGCTTTTGTGAAAAATTTAACATGCAAATAGCGTGCCGGAAACTGAAATTAATTAAAAAAACCAGGCTTTTACAACCTGGTTCACCTTATCCAGATTAAAACCATCAAAGATTTGGGGTAGTTAAGAGGGGAACCGGGCAGGCACGAATCAGAGCGCTGCGCGGTAGATCTCTGCAATCTGCTCCACCGTAGCATCCCGCGGATTCGTAATCAGGGAGACATCCTCGGCCGCGGCCTGGCTCAACTCCCAAATATGCTCTTCCTGCAGGCCGATTTCCGAAAGGTGCCGTTTAGCACCGATATCGCTGCAAAGGTGCTCCACCGCTTCGATCGCTTTTTCCGCTGCTTCCCGTGTGTTCAGCCCTTCGACTTTCTCTCCCATTGCCTGTGCAATTTCGGCGTAGCGTTCCGTACAGGCGATCAGGTTAAAGCGCATCACGTGGGGCAGAAGAATGGCGTTTGCTTCCCCGTGCGGGAGATTCAAAAGCCCTCCCAGCGGGTGGGCCATCGCATGAACAGCACCCAAAATGGCGTTTGACATTGCAATCCCTGCCAGGAGACTTGCCATTGCCATTGCGATCTTGGCTTCCATGTTGGTGCGGGAAGCTACCGAAGCCCTGAGGGAAGAACTGATCATCTGGATGGCGCGGTATGCCAGAACGTCTGTAATCGGCGTGGCGGCCACTGAAACGTAAGCCTCAATGGCGTGGGTGAGGGCATCCATGCCTGTATTTGCAGTGAGGACGGCATCGATCGTGCTCAAGAGCAAGGGGTCGATGATCGCGATATCAGGGACAAGTGATTTCGAGCCAATCGTCATCTTCACCCTTCTTTTGCTGTCGACAACGATGGTAAACTGTGTTACTTCTCCTCCTGCCCCTGCGGTTGTTGCGACGCAGATCAGGGGAGGGAGGGGTTTTTCAATTTTATCCACTCCTTCGTAGTCTTGAATCTTGCCTCCATTTGTCGCCAGGATTGCTACCGCCTTTGCTGCATCGATGGCGCTCCCGCCCCCTAAACCGATAATGGCGTCGCACCCGCCCTCCAGGTAAAGCTCTTTGCCGCGCTCCACTTCGTTGTCCTTGGGGTTGGGCGTGGGTTCGGTCCAAACCTGATATTCGAGGCCTACGTCTTTTAAGTGCTGGACTGCCTGATCAATCCAGCCTGCCCGGGCAACGCCTTCGTCGCTGACAAGAAAAACCTTTGTTGCCCCCAACCGGCGGGTGCTTTCTCCGATGAGCCGGAGCGTTCCTTTCCCGAAAATAATTTCTGGAACCATAAATTTAAATATTTGCATCTGATTACCTCCAGATCTCCCAGAGAGGTTATTTTTTAGCAGCGCTTTTCCTTGTTAAGGTAGCGGAGCACGCGGGGGGTTGTCCGGAACCACTCCGCCGCCCGGGGGTAGCTCCCCCCCGCTTCTTTGAGGGCGCGCTTGATGAGATGCCGCGTACTCCGCGCGACGGCTTTCTTTAGTTCTTCCAGGAAATAGGGAAGTTCGAACCCCGCCGTAAAATCCACCTGCTCTGCAAAATTCTCAAGGTTTGCCGCGATTTCGGCAAGCCACTGCTGCTCGACCCTGAGAGTTCCCGCCGGGGCCCCAGAATTTTTTTTCATGTCTTCCGAAATGCCCTTCAAAATCTTGGCGGGCAGGTGCTCTCTTAATACTACAGGCCTGTCGCAGATCGCCGTAACCTGGGCCATGACATTGGCGAGCTCCCGGATGTTTCCCGGCCACTCGTAGCTTGTGAGCGCCCCGATTACTTCAGGGCTCAGGCGGGGAGCCTCTTCCTGCTGGTAGTGCTGCCCCAGAAAGTGCTCCGCAAGCAGGCTGATGTCCTCGCGCCTGTCCCGGAGCGGGGGAAGGGTTAAAGTTACCACATCCAGCCTGTAGAAGAGGTCCTCCCGAAACCTCTTCTGTTCTACCAGCTCTTCCAGGGGCGCATTTGTTGCTGCGATCACCCTGGTATTGACGCGGATCGGTTTTTCTCCTCCGACGCGCAGAATTTCTCCGGTTTCCAGCACCCGCAGCAATTTCACCTGGATCGCCGGGCTCGCTTCCCCGATCTCATCAAGAAAAAGCGTCCCATGGTGAGCAAGTTCGAAGATCCCTTTGTGCTGTCCGGCGGCGCCGGTGAAGGCTCCTTTTTCGTGGCCGAACAATTCGCTTTCCAGGAGACTTTCCGGCAAGGCCCCGCAGTTGACGGCAAGGAAGGGCTGCCCGGCACGGGGGCTCACGGCGTGGATGTAACGCGCCAGGAGTTCTTTGCCTGTCCCTGTTTCCCCCCGAATGAGAAGGGTAATGTTTTTTTGGGCCAGTTTTTCCGCGATTACCAGAAGGTGCTGCATTTTTTCGCTTCTTCCTGCCACGAGGCCAATTTTCTCTAAAACCTCTTTTCGCTTGCTGAGATCCTCCTCAAGCGGTTCTCCTTGAGTCAGCGCCCGGGCGAGGGCGCGGTCGATTACAGCCTCAAGGGCGTCCAGATCGTCAAAAGGCTTTTCCAGATAGTCAAAGGCTCCCAGTTGGATTGCTTCGACCGCCGACTTTACTGTCGCGTAGCCTGTCATGACCAGGACTTCACACATGGGATGCTGCTCCTTTATTTCCCGCAGCAGGGTCAGGCCGTCGGTGTCAGGCAATTTTAGATCTAAGAGGACGAGGTGAAAGGGTTTCTGAAAGGCCTCCCTGGCCTCCCGCCCGTTCTGAGCAACGACGACCTCTTCCACTTTGGCCTCGAGAAAAAACTTGAAAAAGTTGCACATTTCCAACTCGTCGTCTACTACTAAAACTTTTGCCTGCATTTTTCGCCCCCCTGTCAGATAATCAGGTTCCTTCCTGAGAAAGTGTTCAGGACTCCTTTGCCTCCCTGCCAACCTCTTCCTTTTCACTGTTCTGGTAAGGAGGAAGGTAAAGGCTAAAGGTGCTCCCCTTCCCGGGTTCGCTTGCTACGCTGATGGTTCCGCCGTGCGCCTGGACGATGCCCAGGCTGACGGAGAGTCCAAGCCCCGTTCCTTTCCCCCCTCCTTTGCTTGTAAAGAAGGGATCAAAAATTTGGGTCAAGTTTTCCCGCGGAATTCCCTTGCCCGTGTCGGAGATCTTAATAAAAACCTGATTTCGTTCCGGATCGCACCCCGTTTTCACCCCGATCAGGCGCCGCCGCCGCCTCTTTTCGGTCCCCTCGAAGGCCTGCTTGGCATTGAGGAGGAGGTTTACTATTACCTGCTCCAGCTGGCGGGCGTTTCCTGAAATGGAAGGGATTTTTGGATCCAGGTCGAGATCTATCTGGATGTTATCAGTTTCGATCTGGTAG
>DAOURU010000229.1 GCA_030627585.1 Bacillota bacterium | reverse complement strand
TACGCATCTTGTGCACCCAGCAGCGGATCCGAAGGCTCTGGGGCCAGACCTCCTCGACGGCCCGGATCAGGCCCGGGGCACCGTCGGTGGTTACCGTCAGCGGAACTTTTAAGCCGCGACCAACCATGTCGCTTGAGATCATTCGAGCCAGGCGTGATAGCTCTCTTTATTGCCCAAGGCAAGGTGTAAAAGTACTTTGCTGCCGTTGGCCAGAATCGCCCAGGCACAGAGAATGCCTTCTTTTACGCCGGCCTGTTCTCTTAAAGATTTATAAATGGCATCCAAAAAGAGGTAGACAACATCGAACCTTGATAAATCTCGTTCCGAGTCACTGGAGAGGTTTACAAGGACATCGTTATCAGCCAGGTGCCGGAGACACCCCAAGAAAACGTGATCACCGAGCCGTGCGGCCGGGATACGGCAGCGGCAGTGGGCCTCGCCTCGGTAGTTGTTGCCAGGAGAGATCCTGCCGGCGTGATGGTCGTTCTGCCTGCTGACCACTACATTGCAGATGAGAAGCGGTTTTGTGGTGTCTTGAAAGCGGCTGCGGCTGCCGCGGCGCGGGGCGAACACCTGGTCACCCTAGGCATAGCGCCCAACCGCCCGGAGACTGGATACGGCTACATCGCCCGCGGCCAGCTTTACAAGACGTTTGCTGGGATACCTGCTTATGTGGTGGAAAGCTTCACAGAAAAGCCGGACCAGGAAACGGCCCTGCGGTTTCTGGCGCGCGGCAATTTTCAATTTGTTTTTTATTAAGAGACTACAATAAAATACAAAATAATTAATTACTGCTCTGTCATCCTGAACTACCAGGCGGTTAGGGAATTTAGGGGTTATCTTAGGCCCGTGCTAATCGTTGGGTGTACAGTTTGTAAGTAAGAGATTTAGGCTATACTGGAGGAGTTTGAAATTAAAATTAATTGAAGGGGGTCATTCCAATGGCTTATGAGACTATTATAGTGGAGAAAAAGGAACATATCGGGATAATAACACTTAACCGACCTGAACATTTGAACACCTTTAATGTTCCTTTGACTGGGGAACTCAATGACGCTTTATTGAAGCTGGACGATGATGAGGAAACGAGGGTTGTAGTTATTAAAGGAGCAGGGAAATGTTTTTGTGCAGGAATAGATTTGAATGACCTGAAGGGGAAAACTCCACTGGAGTACTATAAGTGGATTACGTTGATGGAGGGTTGGGTCCAAACTATTTCTAAGATGAGGAAACCGGTCATTGCATCTGTACATAATGTCGCGGTGGCTAATGGTATTGGTATAGTTGCTTCAGCTGACCTGGCTATAGCAGCGGAGGGCACTAAGTTAGGAGCAACTGCCATAAATGTGGGTCTTTTCTGTATGGGGCCGGCAGTTCCGTTATCCCGCTGTTTGGGTAGGAAAAAAGCTTTGGAATTATTATTAACCGGTGACATGATTGATGCAGATGAAGCTTATAGGATTGGCTTGATAAACAAGGTGGTTCCTAAAGATAAGCTGGAAGAAGAGACTATGAAGTTAGCCAAGAAACTGGCGGCCAAAAGCCCATTAAGTCTTCAACTTGGCAAGAGGTCTTTCTATGAAATGTCAGATTTGGAATATGCGAAAGCTCTTGAAATGGCCAACAATCATTTCGCGATACTCTGCACACTCGAAGATGCTCATGAAGGAGTGGATGCATTTCTTAATAAGAGAGAACCAAAGTGGAAGTTGAAGTAGAATGCACTATGATCTCTTATACCCTTAACAAAGGTTCCTCACGAAGGCTAATCTGTATTTCCTTGGACAACCCTCATCTCAACTGGTATAGTGGATGGTGAAAATAGCCAGGTGAGTGGGGAGATTGCCAGTAGTGATCGGACGGAAGGAGTCCGTAGGGCGACTGGAGTCCGATCACTACCGAACTGCTTGACTTGAGTTGTCGTCTTCCCACATCCTGGCAGAGGGGTGATGCTTAATGGGCCGTCCCAAGTCCTACCGGGAGAAGGTTTTTGCCCATGAGATCCTTGACAAACTCTTCATTGACAGAGACCAGAGAGGGAACTGCTCGGTAATGAACCTGATAGTTCACCGGCTCAGCCTTGCGGGGCCGCCCCACCCGGCGTTTGATCACCCGTTCCTCTTTGATTTCGGTTTTCAGTTCAAAGAGCGGCGAAGCGTGCTTTGCCAAAAAGATCTCCAGCTCTTTTTTGGCATCGGCCTCGCAGAAGAATTTCCTTTTAGCAAGCTTATCACAGGCAGCAAGCAGCTCCAACTTCCTGGTTTCGATCATCTTCTTGATGCTTTTCTCTTTCTTCCTGTCCAGGGATGAGGAGTGCACTACGACAAACCGGTAGGTGCGGCCGTTGAGTTCCCTGACCGCCTGCTGGATTCTGTAAACTGCAGCATCCTTTTTCTGTACGAGACTGCCCAGGTGCTGCCACCGGTTCTCCGACCATGCCCAGTCTTTCACCGGTAGTAGAACGGTCGTGGGTGACATCAACCTGGAAGCATTAAAAGGACAATTTATTTGTCTTTTGGGCCCCAATGGTTCCGGTAAATCTACCATTTTACGCTGTCTGTCTGGACTGCTGGGCCCGTTAAGAGGCTCTGTATACCTTAAAGGCCATCTTTTATACCACCTGAAACCGAAAGACCTGGCTCAAACCTTAGCCGTAGTTTTAACAGAACGCCTTTCTCCGGGCCTGGTTACCGTATTTGATCTTGCCGCGATGGGCAGGTATCCTTACACAAACTTTTTCGGTCATTTTTCCGGGGAAGATAGGCGCAAAACCTGGGAGGCTACAACCTGCGCTGCCGCTACTGTTACGCCCGGG
>DAOURU010000082.1 GCA_030627585.1 Bacillota bacterium | reverse complement strand
TCTTTATACCATATTTGCCTCGGAGTTAGGCAGGCTTCATCGCCACACTTCCATCAACAACCCAAACAGTCAGCTTCTCGTCGCCAAGCAACTTTTGGGCATATTGTCCCAACTTTCCCTCTCCCGGCTTACGTATTCCTGGGCGTCATTTCCCTTCCAGATTTCTGCTCCTAAACCCGACATCTCCATCCAGGTTGGGTGTTGCGGTTGGGAGCGCAACTTTTTCGCCAAACGCCTGGAAAGCTGAGCAATAAGCTCAAGCTGTTCCTGATCTGAAAGTTGGCTAACAAGCCTCAACAACTCCCCTAATGGTTTTTTTTCTATAGCCACCTAAAACCCTCCTCGACATTCCTGGAACTTTAGTAGCGTCCCTATTATACCCTCACGGGAGACAGATTGCCAATCAGGACATGAGGATGCGAGAAGCCAAAGAGTTTGGCAAACCATCAGGAATCTAAGTTTCTGCTCGAACTCCTCGGGCGTCTCGCCCACCGCTTCCGGTAAATCCTCTGGATACGGTATTTTCAGGATTCTTTGGTTCATCGTCCAACCCCATATAGTTCTTTCTTGAGCCATTATAAACCCAGCAAGAGGTCACGGCAACAGCTTACTGACAATATTAACCAATTACCTGAATCCGTGAAAAGTTGGACCTAAAATATCTTGTCCTGGGCTCAAAACCTCGCAGAAAACGGATTACAATGAATTGGTGGCAAAGAAGTCTTTTTACATACAATTTAGGACTTGATCATCGTCAATAAACGTGGGAACTACCCCTTGTTTAGATCTTTCATAATTTTTATAAACATCATCTTTAATTCTGGAATGTCTTGTTGAACAGTTTTCCACAATACATCCAGATCTACACCAAAGTAATCGTGCACGAGCACATCACGCATACCAGCAATCTCTCTCCAGGGAATATCTCTGTACTTATCTTTAATTGAACTTGGAATTTTCTTCACTGCTTCCCCAATAATCTCAATGGCCTTTCTCGTTGCATAAATAGTTTTTAGATCATCCATAAATTCATTTTTTGTGATGCCGTTAATAAATGTTTCGATGGCATAAATTGAGTTTAAATATCCTTTAAATAATCTTCATAGTTTCTCTTGCTCATATATAGATCACTTCTTTCAAAATTTGTTCCCTGATTTTTGGCTTTAATGCTGTTTTCATAACTAAATCCACATCCCTACCCAATATCTCGCTTAATTGATATTTTAAAGCTACGAATTTGAGAAGGCCTATCGGTTCATTAAATCCAACCAAAACGTCAACATCACTATTCTTTTTCTGAGCACCACGAACATAAGAACCGAATATCCCCAGTGTATTGAGACCATACTGCTCCTGGAGAAGCGGCTTATTATCTCTGAGTTTGGTCAAAAATATCTCCAGTTCATTCAAAAAAGGCACCTCCCAACTTACCCGTAGCTAAGGTTCCAGCGCTGTTACACAAATTTTTCCTTTTTTTATTATACCAAAAATAGGATTGCTAAGCTACAAGGGAGCCCCCGGAAGTCTGCGTCAAGATTTAGTAGGTGAACTTCCGAAAAAGGTGCTAGGGCAAGGCAACCTCGCCACGTAAAGTCCATCATCTTGAACATTCTTGCTTGCTGGTAGTTCACAGAAGACGCGGAGAGCCTATAAAGAGTCCGCTCTTGACACTTTGATCGGGGAGAAGATCAGCAGCAATGAAATCGAGAGGTAAAGAGTACTGGCAGGAAAGGAAAAAGAGGGAATCATTAACATAGTGTCTCAATACCCTGCCCATCAACCCGACATCACCACGGCATACATCTTTGGATCACTGGCCCGTGGCCGGTTCCGCCCAGAAAGCGACATCGATATTGCCGTTCTCTTCTCTCCACACATAACTGACAAACTGGAGCGTTTTGAAAGACGGCTAGAGCTGGAAATCGCCCTCCAAGAAAAGCTTCACAGACCTGTTCAGGTCATTGATTTGATGGAGGCACCACTCCTGCTCCAGCACCAGGTCCGGAAATACGGTAAACTGATTCTGGAGAAAGACCACAGACAGCGTGTCTGCTTCTCTGCGCGCCTCCTGTGCGGTAGCTACCAACTCAAAGCAGTGGATTGATCACTGAAATCCCACCTGGTATACGAATATCTTACATAAAGGTGGTATTGCTCATGGAATATGAGGTGATGCGGGTAACTGCCAAGGGCCAGGTGACCATACCCGCAGTCATAAGAAAAAAGCTAAATATCCGGGGAGGAGACTACCTGCAGGTATATCTTGAAAATAACGAGATTCGGCTGAAAAAGATCGAACCGGTTCGCCCCCTCAGTCCCGAAGACCCCATCTGGCGGCTGGTGGGGGCGGGAGAGAGCGGGCAAACGGATATCTCCGAACATCATGACCGTTACCTCGCCAGCAAAAATACTTCGATCCATACTTATTCCAAGATCACATATTGCGGGCGACCGCCCGCTTCAATGCTTCGACGACATACTCTACCTCATCGAGGCGCAGGTTGTTGTGAATTTGTTTCAGGGACGAGCGGCCGTGTTCCCCCCAAATTAACCAGGCAGTAATACAGTTCCTCCCAAACCGGATAATTCCTGGTTACTATTCTATCAAGAGAAATCACAGCCAGCAAGATAAACCTGGTCTTTAGATCTACTCTGAAAAAACGCCCCAGCGCAAAAGATGCATTCCCGCTATGGCTCAGATTATGGCCTTGCGAAGGTTGCAGAAAAAAGAGAAAGAGATTACTATTAAGCTAACTGGAGGTGGAAAATTGAGCCAAGAAAGACTTAAAGAGAAATTTGCAGAATACAAAAAAGCGGTAAAAAAACTCAAAGAAGCATTGGAAGAAGATGTATCCAATCCCCTGCTTTACGACGGGGTGATACACCGCTTTGAGTTTACCTATGAACTGGCATGGAAACTAATAAAACTGCTCCTTGAATCAGAAGGCATTGTAACGGTCAATTCACCCCGAGCAGCTTTTAAAGAAGCCTTTGCAGCGGGGATCATCACAGAAGGCGAGATCTGGATTGACATGATCAATGCTCGCAACTTAACCGTCCACACTTATAACGAACAAATAGCCAAAGAAATTTATGACAAAGTGAAAGATAAATACTATCCCGTACTTGCTGCCCTTGCCAACAAGATGAAGGGAAAAATCCAATGAATTTTGGGCTGCCGGAACAAATCATCCAAGCGATAAAAAAAGAATTGCAAAAAAGAGAAACTGTGACCAGAGCAGTCATTTTCGGCTCCCGGGCCCGGGGAGATCACAGTTACAATTCTGATATTGATCTAGCCGTTTACTGCGAAGGCGAACTGCCGCCGGAGCTGCTGCTAGATCTGGATGAGGCTGCGGGTATCTACAAAATCGACGTCATCGACATGAACGGCCACTTGGACGTAAAACTGCGCCAGAGAATTGAAGAAGAAGGTGTAGAGATCTACCGCCGCAGTTAGACTCAAGTTTGACAGTTCTCCCTCAAAAATTATGCCTGTGAGACCCAAACAGGTTGTTGTCAATTTGAGTGCTGCAGACTAAGGTAGCTCTAAGGGGTCCAATACCTTCAGGTTAGGGAAGTACTTCCGCGGAATCCCCTTGTCGGCACTAAGAAAAAGGTCTGCCTGGTGGAGGGCGTGAGCACCGATGAAAAAATCCGGAAGAATATGGCGGGGGAAACCTTGAACCTTGCCGCACCCAGGACAGTTAACCTGGATCTCTGCACCACAAGCAGCACAATAGTAAAGAGAGCCGCTGCGCCGGCGATTCTCCAGGTAATGCCGGAACGCAGCAGCTGCTGTAGACCAGATCTCCGGAACTAGTTCCCAGTCAACTAGAATGCGGTTGTCCTTGAGGAAAGCTTCGAGTTTCCTCTTGTCAAGCAGTAGCTCGAGCTCAGACCAGACAAAGGGAGAAATCAACAGTTGTCCTCGGCGATCGTATTCTGTAAGCACGTCTGCTATTTTCCGCGCTGAGGGCTTCGGTTCACCCCGGAGCAACGAAATCAGGATATTTGTATCAAGGGCAACCCGCACCTACTACTACTCCTCCTCCGACGCGCTTCTGCCCCTGAGTTCGCGCACGAAGAATACAGGGTCCTCGACCCCCTGGAGTTCCTCAGCGCAGTAACCTATGTAGTTATGGATCGGAAGCGGGGGCTTGTGCGGCCTGAGGTAAAAACCTTCGCCAGTGCGGACTAACTCGAGTTCCCGGACTTCCCCGCCAACGCCGAGGGCACGCCGCACCTCCACGGGTATGGTCGTCTGCCCTTTGGGGTTTAACCTGAGGATCCACCTCGAGGTGTTCGCTGTCCTTTGCTTCTCCGCGGCCCTTTTCTGGCGCCGTACCATCCTCTTCAGCCCCTCTTTCATATCACGACTGTAGTCAGCCGAATCCGTACCGAGAAAGTACAACTTTTTAAGTACATTCTATTTGCACAAAAAGGAGAAGTCAAGGCCGCAGTCCGCGGTTGTCCATGTCAAGAATTAGCAGGTATTTACTTACTCTCGGGGCAAACTCCAACAGGGTTTGTTTTGCCACATATGCTTTCAGATAGCGAGTTCGTGCGGAAACAGTTCCCGATTGCCCTTGTTAGCGTCCTACATACGCTTTCAGGCGGCGGAGGAGGTTGAGGGCGTAGGCCATCTCCCGCACCCGCAAAGCCCGGCACAGCAAAGCGTAAACGACAGCACCGAAAACAATGAGAAGGCCGAGGCGCGTTCCCAAAACCAGAAACTCGGCCCCATCCATCGCCACCCAAGCACCTCAAGACAAACCACACCCTGCTCCCAGCCGGCAAGACGCATAAACATGATGGCAGGGAGAAGAATCCTCACAAGAATAACTGTAAGGGCCGCCTGATCGTGGCCAAACCCAGGTGCCAGCAGCTTCACAAGCCAGGGAGTAATCGGAAATGCTAACACGCAGACGAGCAAAAGGAAAAAAAAACAATGTGGAAGCAGCTCCAGACGAGGGGCAAAAACTCCCGGCGCTTCTCCTCCTGGTGCAGGTATTCACTGAAAACCGGGATGCCCACAGTAAGCTCTTGCGAGATGAGGAGATCTGTGGGCTTTGTTGTTTAGGCTGAGCGTAATTTCGACTGAAGGGAGTTTGCTAGAAAGACAATTTCATACCGCTTAACAGGTTCCTCAGGCGCAGTCACCAAAATATTATACGGATCCAATTTACTCAAACGGGAACGTAGATCACTATTGAAATCCAGTAAATTAGGGTAAGTAAGCAAGGTTTTATTGGGGAATCTGCGAATTAGTTCATCCATTTTTTTTACGGTTCGTGCGCTATACAAGATTTCTTGGCAATGCCTACAATACAAAACTGGCACGTTTGCGATAACGATTTTCCTGTTGCCAATTTCCCTGGTGATAGTTCTCTTTTCCTGAACCATAGGTCGTCCACAACGACAAAGCCGTTCTTTCATGCTCTATCTCCTTTCCCTTCCTGCTGTTATTATGGTTACATATTTCATGGATGTAACCTCCACACTAATCATTATCCCCCTTGCTTTTAAAGTATAACGGTTTCGTTTACGATCTACTTTGCAAAGCTGACCATACTGCATCACCCATTCGACTTGCTCGATCGATATACCATCTTTATCCATTTCTTCAAGACAGTGCTCCGTTATTTCGTAAGCCTCTCCATTTGCTGCCTCTCTTATTATATTTCTCGGATCCACTCAATTCCTCTCCCACGCCTCAAGGTGCTAAACCATCGCTCGATATACGCCAGTTCTCCCGTTTTCTTCCCCACTTGCCGATGGGTTTCTTTGGGAATGGCTCGAATGCTGGCTCGTCCCTG
>DAOURU010000067.1 GCA_030627585.1 Bacillota bacterium | reverse complement strand
GTTTGCCTCGAAAAGCAGTAGATGACCTCCAAATCCCGGATTGTTATTTAATTTTAAGCAGAGCAGTGATTGTTTTTGATCATGTTCAGGGAGCGATTAAGATCATTGTTCTTGCTGAAAGGGGAGAGGAAAGGTCGCAAGAAACGGGAAAGGCTCTTCTGGCTCACCTTGAAGCACAAATTTTGGCGGCCTTACGGTGCCCGGTTTTTTTTAGGCGTGATAACCCTCCAGCTTTCCAAATAAATCTGCCCGAAAGCAACATGAGGAAACCGGAGTTCCTGGCTCGAGTCCGGCTTGCGAAACAATATATTGAAGCAGGTGACATTTTCCAGGTGGTAATCGCGCAGCGGCTCAAGGTTTCTTTTCAGGGCAACCCCTTCCTCCTTTATCGCAAGCTCCGCCGGGTGAATCCTTCTCCTTATATGTTTTATTTTTTCTTTCCGGAGATGCAAATCGTCGGTTCTTCTCCCGAAATGCTTCTCAAGCGCCAGGGAACTTTATTGATTACCCGCCCCCTCGCCGGAACGCGTCCCCGCGGGAGAAACAAAACCGAAGACCTCCAACAAGAAGCAGAACTGCGTAAATGTCCGAAAGAACGAGCCGAGCATGTCATGCTGGTTGATTTGGGAAGGAATGATTTAGGTCGGGTTTCCCGCTATGGTTCTGTGACAGTACCAGAGTTTCTCGAAGTTGAGTGCTACTCTCATGTTATGCACCTGGTCTCGGAGGTGCGGGGGGACCTGGCTCCCGATCAAACTGTCTATGATGCCCTAAAAGCCGTCTTTCCCGCAGGTACTGTTTCCGGCGCTCCCAAGATCCGGGCGATGGAAATTATTGAAGAATTAGAGCCCCAGCGCCGGGGAGTTTATGCAGGAGCAGCCGGTTATTTAAGTTTTTCAGGGAACCTCGATACCTGTATCGCGATTAGAACAATTTTGGTAAAGGACGGGTATTTCTATGCCCAGGCGGGAGCCGGTATCGTGGCGGATTCCGACCCGGAACGGGAGTATGAGGAAACCTGGAACAAAGCCGCTGCCTTGCTTGTGTCTTTAAATGAAGGGCAGCAGCTAAAAACTTCTTTTGCAAGGAGGGAGATTTCAAAATGATCAGGGATTTTCTGGAGAAGATCATCGCCCGCGAGCACCTTTCCGAACAAGAGGCAGAACTGATGATGGGGGAATTAATGCAGGGCAACCTGTCAAACACGCAGATCGGAGCATTTCTGGTTGCGCTAAGAATGAAAGGAGAAACCCCCCCGGAAATATCGGGGTTTGCCCGCGCCATTCGTGCCCGCGCCCATCCGCTTCATATTTCTTCCCTACCGGGACCAGTTGTTGATACTTGCGGAACCGGGGGTGACGGCAAATATACTTTTAATATTTCCACGGCAGCAGCCTTTGTAGCGGCTGGAGCAGGGCTTGTTGTTGCAAAGCACGGTAACCGTTCTGTTTCCAGCAGGACGGGGAGCGCCGATCTCCTGGAGGCGCTGGGACTAAAAATCGATCTTCCCGTAGAAATGACAGCGGCCTGCCTCCGGGAAGTTGGAATTGCTTTCCTTTTCGCGCCGCTCTTCCATCAAGCAATGCGCTACGCTCTGGGGCCGCGACGGGAGCTCGGAATTCGCACTGTTTTTAATCTTTTAGGACCCCTCACGAATCCTGCAAGAGCGGAAATTCAATTGGTTGGAGTTTATCACGCAGATTTAACCGAGCTTGTCGGTGGCGCCTTACAGCGTTTAGGGTGTCGCTCTGCCCTCGTTGTGCATGGCTGTGATGGCCTGGATGAAGTTTCCATAACCGGCCCTACAGAAATCACTGCGGTGAAGCCTGAGGGGTTGTCAACTTATTATCTGCATCCCGAGGACTTGGGTTTACCGCTGGGAAGTCTTCAGGAATTGATTGGAGGCTCCCCGCAAGAAAATGCAAAGATCTTTTACGAAGTTCTCCGGGGGGTTCCCGGGGCGCGGCGTAATGTAGTTCTCCTCAATAGTGCTGCGGTTTTGCTTGCTGCGGAGAAAACAAATGATTGGAAAGAAGCGCTTGCCCTGGCCGAGGAAAGTATTGACCGGGGCGCAGCCCTTGCAAAATTGGAGGCTTTAAAGGTTTTTGCAGGGAGGAGCCTACCGTGCTGAGGGCGATTGTAGAGGCGCGCCGCGCGGAGGTAAAAGCATATCGGGGTCATCTTGCCGGCCCGGAGCTTGCAGTAAGGCTGGCCCAAGCTCCCCCCGTAAAGGATTTTTGCATTGGGCTCCGGCGGAAAAAAGGAGCGCCCATGAAGTTGCTTGCAGAAATCAAGGTTGCTTCACCTTCGGCGGGAATCTTGTGCCGGAACTTAAATCCCTTGCATTACGTGCGTGCCTATGAAAAGGGTGGGGCTGCGGCCTTATCTGTAGTTACAGAACCCCGTGTTTTCCTGGGTTCGGGAGAATTGCTACAGGAGGTTAAAAAGTTAACCAGCCTCCCGGTTTTGGCGAAGGATTTCATCATCGATCCGGTGCAAATTTACCTCGCCCGGACCCAGGGGGCCGATGCCGTACTTCTTTTGGCATCTCTTCTTTCTCTGGAAACACTGCGAGAATTTGTCGCCGTCGCGGCCTCTTTGGGGATGGCATCTCTTGTGGAAGTCCATAATGAGGAGGAATTGAGCAGGGCGCTGGAATCGGGAACGAACTTGATTGGCATCAACAACCGGGACCTGAGAACTTTCCGCATTGAGCTCGGAACTACAGAAAGGTTGAAGGTTTTAATTCCTGCCGGTTATTTAAGCATCAGCGAAAGCGGGATTAAAACTAAATTGGATTGGGAGCGAATCGCCCGGACGGGGGTTGACGGCGCTTTAATTGGAGAAGCGTTTATGCGCGCCCAAGATCCTGCCGCAAAGATGCGTGCCCTTCTGGAGCGTTGTCACCGGTCGGAGAGTAACGAAGGAGGAGAAGAAGATGGCGGTAACGCAAACCTTACCTGATGCCCGGGGACGGTTTGGGGATTATGGAGGAAAATTTGTTCCTGAAACCTTGAGTGCGGCTTTAGAGGACCTGGAAGAGGCTTACCGGGCCGCCCGGGGGGACCCTCTTTTTCAAGAACAATTAGGCTCTTTGTTGCGTAATTATGTGGGTCGCCCTACCCCGATCTACTATGCCCGCAGGCTTACAGAAAATCTGGGAGGGGGCCAAATTTTCTTAAAACGAGAGGACCTGAACCATACCGGAGCTCATAAGATTAATAACGCCCTGGGACAGGGTCTCTTAGCCTGCCGGATGGGCAAGGCAAGGATCACCGCGGAAACCGGCGCGGGACAACATGGCGTTGCGACAGCAACGGCAGCAGCTCTTTTAGGGTTGAAGTGTGAAGTGTTTATGGGAGTTCATGACATGGAGCGGCAGCGCCTTAATGTCCTGCGGATGGAAATTCTCGGAGCACGGGTGATTCCAGTTTCGCAGGGAACGGGTACTTTAAAAGACGCCGTAAGTGAAGCAATCCGGGATTGGGTTACGAACATTGAAACGACCTACTACCTGATCGGGTCCACCGTAGGCCCCCACCCTTATCCCATGATGGTGCGGGATTTCCAGAGCGTGATTGGAGAAGAGGTTAAGAGCCAGGCCCAGGCTTTATGGGGGCGGCTTCCCGATTATGTGATTGCCTGTGTAGGGGGAGGGAGCAACGCCCTGGGGATTTTTGCGCCTCTCTTGCATGAAAGGGTTAACTTAATTGGCGTTGAGGGCGGCGGTAAGGGCTTGGACTCGAGAGAACATGCCGCCAGCTTGCAAAGAGGGAAACCCGGGGTTTTGCACGGCTCTTACAGCTATCTTCTGCAAGATGAGTGGGGGCAAATTCAAGAGGCTTATTCGCTCGCTGCAGGTTTGGATTATCCGGGAGTTGGTCCTGAGCATAGTTATCTCAAGGATTGCGGCAGGGTTACCTATACTGCGGCCACCGATCACGAGGCTCTCGCAGCCTTCTTTTTATTGGGTGAAACAGAAGGGATTTTACCTGCCCTGGAAAGCGCCCATGCTCTTGCTTGCGCCTTTAAGTTGGCACCTTCTTTGAGCAGGGAAAAGATTATCTTAATCAATCTTTCGGGGCGCGGCGATAAGGATGTAGAGGTGGTTGCCAGGGAAAGGGGGAAGAATTCCTGATGAGTGCTAGCCGAACAGAACATTTCTTTTTAAGCCGGGAATCTCGGTCTGAAAAACTGCTGGTTGCTTACCTTTGCGCAGGGTACCCTGACCTGGAAAAGTCGGTGCTTTGGGCTCAGGCCCTGGTAGAGGGGGGCGCTGATTGCCTGGAAATAGGCGTGCCGTTTTCTGATCCTTTAGCCGACGGCCCGGTAATTCAGGCGGCATCCCAGCGCGCCCTTGCCGCAGGCGTTAACCTGGAAAAGGTGCTCGGCCTGGGAGAGGTCCTCCAGGAAAAGCTCTCCAAACAGGTTCCCCTTGTTCTCATGAGTTACCTCAACCCGATTCTGCAATATGGGATGGAGAGGTTTGCCGCGGAGCTTGCACCGCGGGGGTTTAATGGGGCGATCATTGTGGATCTCCCCTATGAGGAGGGGGAGACGATGCAGGCACTCCTGTGCCGTCAAAAAATTTCTTTAGTTCCCCTTATTGCCCCGACTACGCGTATAAACAGGCTCCAAAAAATTGTGCAAAGGGGAGCGGGATTTATCTATTGCATTTCCGTAACCGGAGTGACGGGCCCCCGCGATACCTTAGATTCCCGGATCTCTTCCTTAATCCCGAAGATCAAAGAGCTTACTTCCTTGCCGGTGGTGGTTGGCTTTGGAGTAAGCCGGCCCGAACAGGCCGCGGCACTCGGTGCTCTTGCTGACGGTATCGTTGTGGGAAGCGCTTTTATCCGTGTTATCGGATCCTTCCAGGCGGAGCCCGGGAGGATCCAGGAGCAGCTAAAGGGGCTAGCCAAAAACTTAAAAAAAGCCCTCACGGACACGCAAGGTAATTGTTGCTCCTCTTCACCTGTTGTGATAAGATAGGACCAACCCGGGTTATTGAAGGACGGCAGGAGCACATGGTGTACCCGGTAAAAAAGAAATTTCTAACAAGCAAGGCAGGACGGTAGGACGGCAGGGGGAAGATCGTAGAGGGTACTCCTTGCTGTAGGAGTACCCTTTTACCTGCCGGCGTGCTGTTCTCCAAAGTAATCAGTTTTAAATTTTAAGGAGGGTACTGGGATGATCATTGTCATGGAGGCTTCAGCCACGCAGGAGGAAATTGAGGCAGTACAAGCTAAATTAATTCAGGAAGGGTTTTCTGTCCATCTTTCTCAAGGAGTTGCCAGAACCATTATTGGCGTTATTGGGGACAGAACGAGAGCGCTGAGTTTATCTTTAGGCGTAATGCCGGGTGTGGAAAAAGTGATTCCTATTCTCAATCATTTTAAACTCGCGAGTCGCGAATTTCAGCAAGAAGATACAACGATCAAGGTCGGGCCTTACCTGCTGGGCGGCAAGAAAATCCATGTAATCGCCGGCCCGTGTGCGGTTGAGAGCAGGGACCAACTGCTGGAAACAGCATTTGCGGTAAAAGAAGCGGGTGCTACCTTTTTACGGGGCGGAGCTTTTAAACCCAGGACCTCCCCCTACTCCTTCCAGGGACTCGAAGAAAAGGGATTGGAAATACTGGCCGAGGCGCGGGAGAAAACGGGACTTCTTATTGTAACGGAAGTTATGGATCCCAGAATGGTAGATCTTGTTGCGGCTTATGCTGATATTTTGCAAATTGGCGCCCGCAATATGCAGAATTTCTTTCTGCTGCGAGAGATTGCAAAAATTGATAAACCTGTGTTATTAAAACGGGGCCCTTCTGCCACGATCGAAGAGTGGTTGATGGCGGCAGAATACATTATGCTGGACGGCAATCATCAAATCATTCTTTGCGAACGGGGGATCAGGACCTTCGAAACCTTTACCAGAAATACCTTGGATTTAAGTGCTGTCCCTGTTGTGAAGCAATTATCTCATCTTCCTGTAATAGTCGATCCCAGTCACGGTACGGGTAAGTGGTGGTTGGTTCAACCCATGGCGCGGGCTGCCATCGCTGCAGGAGCCGACGGATTAATGGTAGAGGTTCATCCCTCTCCCAGTGAGGCCCTATCTGACGGGCAGCAGTCCCTCACTCCCGCAAATTTCCGCGCGTTGGTTGCCGGAGCCCGAGAAGTTACCCGAGCAGTCGGACGGTGTCTTGCGGAGGTTGGGGTTGGCGGGAGGGAGCAATTGGCGTGAAAAGAATCGGGTATTTGGGGCCTGCCGGTACCTTTGCGGAACGGGCTGCCATAACTTATGCAAAAAGGATTAACCTTACGCGCCCCGCCTTTTATTCTTACCCTTCAATTCCCGAAACAATGCTTGCGGTTTTGCAGGACGAGGTAGACGAATGTGTTGTTCCTGTCGAAAATTCCCTTGAGGGCTCTGTCAATATC
>DAOURU010000098.1 GCA_030627585.1 Bacillota bacterium | reverse complement strand
TATGCCCCAGAAGAAGAACCCCGATGTGGCAGAACTGGTGCGGGGGAAAACAGGGCGGGTCTACGGGCACCTTGTGGCCCTGTTGACCGTCCTCAAAGGGCTTCCCCTTGCCTACAACAAGGACCTCCAGGAGGACAAAGAGGCCCTTTTCGATACCGTTGATAGCGTCAAAGGCTGTGTCGAGATTTTCATTCCGCTGGTGGAAACCTTAACCATCGACAAGGATCGAATGCTGGCTGCTGCCGGAGAAAGTTTTACGAACGCCACCGATCTGGCCGATTACCTGGTGCGTCAGGGGATCAGCTTCCGGGAGGCCCACGCAATCACGGGGAAGGTGGTGCTTCACTGCCTCGCTGCCGGGAAGCGGCTGGAGGACCTGTCTCTCGAGGAGTACCGCACCTTTTCCCCGGCCTTTGGTTCCGATCTCTACGCTTACCTGGAGATCCAGACCTGCGTGGCGCGGCGCGCCGTCCCCGGGGGACCCGCGCCTGCTGCCGTAACCCGCGCCGTTACAGAGCTCACAAAATGGCTCGAGGAAGCGCGCGCTCACTCCTTTTAAAGCGGCAGGCCCAAGAAACGTTTATACTGCTCAGCCTGAGCAACACGGTTCAGGCTGAGCAACAACCTGTTTTCACCAGCTTCAGTTCTCAGGAAAAGTTTCACATTAAAATAAATTAAATAATTTTCCCAGGAAAAACCCGTAAAAAATTAAAAGCAACGCTCCCTCCCATTTGGTAATCTCTCCATCCTGGGTAATAAAGAAGTAGAGGATGGTTGCTCCGATCATTGTGGGAAGGCCGAGATTGAGGATGCTGCCGGGAATGGCCAGCGGCTTGATTAACGAGGGGAGCCCCATTACCGCAAAACTGTTAAAAATATTGGATCCGAAAATGTTTCCTACCGCAATCTCCGGGTTGCCTTTCAGTCTCGCAGTGAGGCTGACACTTAATTCGGGGAGAGATGTGCCGAGGGAAACCGCGCTGATGGCGATTACCTCTTTTCCAATTTTTAAAATTTCGGAGAGCCGGATGATTGCTTCTACGGTATACCTGGCCCCCAGGTAGATAAAAACAGGACTTATAATGAGGAGCAGGATCACTGTAAAGCCCAATCTCTCTTTTTCAGGCTCTCCCGGCCGGCCTTCAATTTCTCCAACGCTTTCAACATGTCGGCTGCGTTGAATGATCGAACTCATATAAATGAAGAGGCCGCCCAGGCAAAGCAAACCCTCCGGCCAGGTGAAACTGCCGTCCAGGGCCGCCAGTGCAATCAGGAGAGCCGACCCCACCAGGAAGGGGAGGTCTGCGTGGCTCCGGGCGTACGAGATGATGAGGCGTTTTCCTATTAAAGCGGTAAAGCCCAAAACAAAAAAGATGTTGGCGATGTTGGACCCCACGACATTGCCGGCAACGATCTCCGTTGCTCCCGAGTAGACCGCCAGAGTAGAGGAAATCAGCTCCGGGAGGGAGGTGCCCAAACCAACAATGGTTGCTCCGACGATAAAGGTCGGGATCCTGAAGTGCAGCCCGGTTTTTTCAGCGGCTTCCGTGAAATAATCCGAGGCTTTAATTAAAGCGGCTAAACTGACAACAAATACAATGCTCCACAAGATCAGTTCCATCAGATAACCTCTTTTTGATTTTTTCTTTGTATATCCTTTCCTGCCCCAGGCCTGGCTGCTCCTGCATGGGTAAAGGGGGCTTTTTTTGTTTTCTGATGTTTGAAGCAGCTTTTAAAAATCAACCCGGGGCTTCCGCCAGCCACCCGGGTTTTCAAATTTTTTCATGCTTTGCATTTTCCTCTTTTTAACTTTGTGCCGGGAAAGCATTGTTGCCGGTGGCAAGAGTTTTAGAACCCGAGACGTAGTAAGCGATGCGCAGGACTTCGTTTATTTCCTGATCTGTTGCTCCCAGCTCGCGGGCGCGGTTCGACAGCGCCATGACACCGCGCTCCGAACCGATATAGGCATCCAGGGCGAGGGCAATAAAGGTTTTCGTTTTCGCATCGAGTGCCCCGGGGGTCATGGCCAGTTCGATAATTTTTACTATTGCTTGGTATAATTCCGGGTCGCGCTTTTTAATCTGCTGGACAAAGGGCGGGGGTGTCGGTTTCACCTGGCTTCACCTCCTCATTATGATGGTGCTTGACTCATGATTATATTTCTTCTGTTTTCCTGCTTCTATTCCTGCCGCGCGCATGAAATTCCACCGTTCCTAAGCATGTGGACATACGTACCCAAGCATGATAAACTCACGTTTCGGCCAAAATTTTGCCATAACTAAGCCGTTTTTGATCTGCCCTACGCGATTTTTAAACGGTTTTTCCGTAACGCCTGGAGGCAGCCGTTTCAACGGAAAGGCCTCAGGGAGGTGCTGGTAAAAGCTACCGACGCTGCCAAGAAAGCGACTATTCATATCAACGTAGAGAATGAAAGATTTGAAGGAAAAAGGTGTGGAGATAGCGAAACATTGAAAGGTTGAGCAGGCTGCAAGAATTATTGGCAGGGTACGGGTGAGATAGATGCCGCAGGATCATCACTTAGAGGGCGCCTGCGCCGGGAAACCGAAAATTGAAAAAACTGCTTCTTCGGGAAAAGGGCAAAACAGCGGCCCGGAGCGCAGCAGCCCGGAGCAGGCGAGCAGCAGGGAGCAGGAGATCCCGCAGGCCGAACTGGCCCTGATCGGGGGATCGGGAACATTTTCTCTCAACTTTCCTGATGATTTAAGCATGCCCGGGGTCCGTGTCGTGGCGCGGGATCTGGTTGCGGAAACACCTTTTGGCGCGAGCGCGCCTTTGAAGCTGTTTTTGCTTCCCACCGGCCCCCCGCGTCGGGTTTTAACGGTGAAAATGCACGGGCGCCGGCCCGGGGTTTCCTGGGGTGACGCCTCCCGGCGTTTATTTTGGGTCTTTAAAAAAGCGGGGGTCAAAAAGATCGTTGCAGAGGGGGGAGTGGGAAGCGTGAACCCCCTCCTGGATCCCCTCGATCTGGTGATCCCGACGGATTATTTAGATTTTTCCCTGCGGCGGGATGTCAGCCTGGAAGAGGATTATCTCTGCGTTATGCGCCAGGCGATCTGCCCTTTGATACACCGTACTCTGGCGGAGACTGCTAAAACCTGGACTCACGGGAGGGTTTTCCCGCGGGGAACTTATGTGGTCACTGATGGGCGCCACTTTGAAAGTCCTGCGGAAGTGAGTATGTTCCGCCAGTGGGGAGGGGACGTGGTCGGTCAAACCCTGTGCCCTGAAGTTTACCTCGCCCGCGAAATCGGGGCCTGCTATGCCGGCATCTACGTGGTCGTGAACTACGGGGAGGGCGTGGTTAAGCCCTGGGACTACGGGGTGTTGCGCGATATTTTCTTTAATCAGGCCGCTTCGCTGGGGCGTTTGCTGCTTCAAGTCTTGACGGAGATCCCTTTGAACGGCCGGATAAGCGGCCCGAAAACGAACGGCGATATTTCTTGCGGCTGTTCCGGGCTCCGCAAACCCACTTTACTGCGCGACCAGAGCGTATAGAGTCAGTGTGAAGAGAGCGGGCAACCCGCTGTTGAAGAAGAAGCTGGTTCATGAATAGAGGATCTTGAGAAAGGGAGAGAAATGAGGATGGAGGGTCGTTCCCGGGAAGTTTGCCGGGAAAGAGCGCAGGAAGAGGAAAACAGAGCAGGCGGCGCATTCCTCGCTTCGATTCTGGAGGGGCCGCTGGGAGAAATTGCGGAGAAAGTTCTGACGGGACGGCGCTTAAGCAGGGCGGACGGGATCCGGCTCTGGGAATCCAACGACCTTTTGACCCTTGGCTATCTCGCCGATTACGCAAGGCGCCGTAAGGCGGGAGACGAGGTTTATTTTATCAACAACGTTCACCTCAATCATACAAATGTCTGCCGCAACCTATGTCTTTTTTGCGCTTTCGGGCGCCCGGCAGAGGCTCCCGGCGCCTATACCTTAACGCGCGATGAGATCGCGGCGAAAATGGAAGAGGCCCGGGCCTGTCAACCGGCGGAGGTCCATATTGTAGGCGGCTTGAACCCGGCCTTGCCTTTTACGTACTACGAAGAAATGCTGGCAACAGTGAGAAAGAGCCTGCCCGGGGCCCACATCCAGGCCTTTGATGCCGTAGAGATTGATTTCCTGAGCGAAATTTCCGGCCTCAGCCTTGAAGAGGTTTTGATGCGGCTGCGGGAGGCCGGTCTGGGCTCCCTCCCGGGCGGAGGCGCAGAGATCTTCAATCCGGCGGTGCGCCGGCGCATCTGCTCCCGGAAGATCAGCGGGGAGCGCTGGCTGGAGGTGCACGCCACCGCCCACCGCCTGGGATTCCGCACAAATGCCACCATGCTTTACGGCCACATCGAAGAGATCCCGGACAGGGTGGACCATTTGCTCCGGCTCCGGGAGCTTCAGGATGAGACCGGGGGCTTCCTGGCCTTTATTCCGCTTCCGTTTCACCCGGAAAACACCGCTTTATCCCATTTGCCCCGCACCTCCGGCTACGATGACTTAAAGACCATCGCCCTTGCTCGCCTCCTGCTTGATAACTTCTTCGCCATTAAATCCTTTTGGATCATGCTCACTCCCAAGCTCGCCCAGATCACCTTGAGCTTCGGGGCGAACGACCTGGACGGAACGGTGCGGGAGGAACGGATCGCGCATGACGCCGGGGCGGAGACACCCCAGTACCAGCCTGCGGATATCTTCCTGGCTATGATTCGAGAGGCAGAGCGGGTTCCCGTGGAGCGGGACACCCTTTACAATGTCATCAAGCGCTACGACTAACAAGCAAAACCGGCCTGGAGATGGTAAAAGAGGTGGGTAATGCGGAAAAGCCCCGGCTTGGAAGGATTGGTTACATTAACTGTCTTCCTGTTTTTTACGCCCTGGAGAACGACCTCGTTCGGATTCCGGCCCAAATCGTCGCCGATCATCCCAGCCGCTTAAACAGCCTGCTGGCTGCAGGGGAGCTTGAAGTTACGGCTGTTTCTTCAATTGCGTACGCCCGCCAGCGGGATGACTGTGTGGTTTTGCCCGGCCTGTCAATCGCCAGCGACGGGGCGGTCTGGAGCGTGGCTTTGCTGAGCAGGGTTCCGATTTCAAAACTCGCGGGGCGCCGCGTTTCTCTCACTCCCTATTCTGCCACAAGCATTATCCTGCTCCAGATCCTCCTGGCCCGGTTTTACGGGATCAAGGTCGAGCTTTTCACCCGCCCGCCGGGTGTTTCTCCCTGGTGGGGGGACCCGGACGCGGCTTTGGTAATCGGGGATGAAGCTCTAAGATTGGCCTGCC
>DAOURU010000244.1 GCA_030627585.1 Bacillota bacterium | reverse complement strand
AAAAGAGTAATTTGGGGCAGCCCCTTTTATTTATCAAGGCTGGCCGAAACTCACTTTTTATGTCAACCATCATAACCTCTTTCTTGGTCCCCTTGCGGAGGGTAACAGTCGCGAGCAATATGTTTTTTTTCTTTTTATCGACATTTATAATTACAGCAATCGGTTTCAATAAAATGCCACATCAGATATAATATTTTATACCCTCGGTGGCTACACCACAAAAGATGTTGATCTTGTTGTTTCCGACCGCAGGCGTCTCGATCACGTCCTGCGCGATCTTGGATTTGAGCGCACCAAAGGAAGGCACTGGTACAGCAGCCTGCTGGACATGGCCATCGAGGCTCCGGATGAGAGGCTTGCCGGATCCCTAGATAAAATTACCACGGTTACTGTCGGGGGAAAAAGGGTATATATAATCGGCCTTGAAGACCTCACCGTTGACCGGCTGGCTGCGGCTAAATATTGGCAGAGCTGCGAGGAGGACTTCCATCTGGCAGTGCGACTGCTTGTTCTTCACAACCAGCGCATTGACTTAAACTACCTGAAAGAAGCAGCGCAGAAAGAACTGGTGGACGACATTTTGAACAAAGCGCTCCGGAAGAGCAGGGAATATCTTAAAAAACTGAGAGGGTAATTCAGATATGAAGGAAGTGGAATTCGAACAGTACTATGCCGGCCTCCTGGGGAAAAAGCGCAGGCTCGATAAGATCCTTCCTCCATCAGGAAGGAGGCGCAGGTTGCCCCGCGCCCCGGAGGAGGCCTTTATCCTGGCACTTCTGGATGTAAGGCGTTGGGAATACGCCCTGGCAAGGGAGGAGATCGAGGTTTTAGGCCCGCGAGAGTTCAAATTTACCGGCTAAGGCCTTCTCCGGTTGCTGCAGGTCTCCCCTTCGATTTCCCGGTCAGGCTGCTTTATCCCCTGCAAGTGTCAGCCCGGCAGGCAGATTTTCTGGCCAACCTGGAGATTCCGGGGATCAACCTGAGGATTGAGCTCCAGCAGCCTCTCTACTGTTGTCCCGGTAGCCCGGGCAATGCTGAATAAGGTGTCGCCGGGGGCGACCTCCCAGTAGATACCCGAGGGGCAGGGGGGCAATTCCATTTATTTTATGCACCGGCTTAAATAAAAGAGACACATTCCCATTTGGCCTGCAATTTTATGGTAAGACATTGCCGGTCAAAAAATCAAGTTGGAATGTTATGTAAACTCTCTGGAGAAAAAGTTAAGAAAAGGTTAAAGAAGAACCAGTTACCGGACATAAAGGAGAGACTGGTAGATGAGAGCGGCAACTTCGGCCCTCGTGGCAGAAGTCGTGGGCCTGAAGCAGCCCCCGCTTCCCTGCATAATCCCGGCTGCAGCCGCGCGCCGCACCGCTTCCCGCGCCCATGAGGGAACCTGACCGGCATCCTTGAAAGGCGCAGGCGCACAGGCCCCCGGCAGGCCCAGGGCCCTGGCAATCAAGACCGCCATCTCGGCGCGGGAGATCGCCCGGTCCGGGCGGAAGGTTCCATCGGGATACCCTCCGATGATACCCCGGCTCCAGGCGGCCTTCAGGCCGGGAAGCGCCCAGCCGGTAATTTCATCCTGAAAGGGAAGCTCTGCGTCCCCGGGCGCCGTCCATCCCAGGGCACGCGCCAGGATCGTGACGAATTCGGCCCTGGTAACCGCCCGGTCCGGCCCGAAGGACCCGTCCGGATAGCCCCGCACGATATCCCGCCCGATTAATTCTCTCACAGGAGCGCACGCCCAGTGGCCGACAACATCCGGCGGCAGGGGAATTCCCACCGTTACGGATGCTTCGGCGGTAAAACCCAGAAAATGTGCTTTAATCTTTCCTGCGGCATCCTCGTTCCCTGCAGAGAATTTGCCGTTCTGGACCGTTCCAGCCGCTCCCTCCACCTCCCAGCGCACCGCGGCGGCCGGAAGCACCCAGCATCTTCCGTCTTTTCCCCGCACCTGCGCCTTTAAAGGAATTTCCTGTCCCGGGTCGAGCTTAATGGTGCCGGGGACCATCTCCAACCCCTCCAGATCTGCCGGGCCCACAACCTTTACCGGAATTTCCTGCCGGACGCCCTGAAAAGCCGCTTCCAGGACGGCAGTTCCGCTTTCTTCTCCCCGAAAACGGTTTCCTTCAAAGGAGCCGCTCCCCTTCCGGACCCTCCACTTCACCTGACCGGCGTCGACAGGATAGGGGTTGTAGTACGTATCGTAGCCGCGCACTTCAAAAACATAATCCAGGCCGGCGAGCACCTCGCGCGGCCCCCGGATTACCAGCCCCGCAAGCTTCCCCCGGGGGGCGGTGCTGAAGATCCCCAGGGCGTTGGGAACCGGGCGGGGCGCACCCCGCGCCGGATTATTCGCCAGGACGGGCGTTTCTTCTCCCAACGGGCGGACCGCAAGGCTCGTAGAACCACCCCCGTCGAGGTTCAGGGCGCGCCAGACGCCGAGCCGCCGGACAAGAAAATCCGCCAGCTCCCGCTGGTGCATCCCCCGGCTCTCTTTTCCGCCTTCAACCGCAACGAGATAGAGTCTTTT
>DAOURU010000060.1 GCA_030627585.1 Bacillota bacterium | reverse complement strand
GGCGATTCTCTGGAAGGACGCCGGACGCGCCCCGGAAGCAGCTGCCGCGCTGAAGATTACAGCCCCCGAACTGCTTGAATTGGGAGTTGTTGATGGAATCATTCCGGAACCCCTGGGGGGTGCCCACCGCGACCCTCAAGGGGCAGCCGAAAATTTGCGATTGGAACTTCGTAGAAGGCTGCAAGAATTAAAACAAATGAACTCCGAGGAACTCGTTTCCAGGCGCTGGGATCGCCTCCGGAGCATAGGGAAGTTTTAAGAGGGAAAAAATAATCCCGTGAGCAGACAAGGAAGGTGAAGAGGATGCGCCCTGTGAGCCGAATTGGGGTTTTGACCAGCGGCGGCGACGCTCCGGGCATGAACGCAGCCGTGCGCGCTGTTGTGCGAAAAGCTATTTATCATGGCCTCGAAGTTGTTGGGATCCACCGGGGGTTCCTGGGTCTTTTGCACAAAGAGTTTGTAAAACTTTCCTTGGGCTCGGTAGCAGATATTATTCACCGGGGGGGAACGATGCTGCGTACCGCCCGGTGTGAAGAGTTTAAAACAGCAGAGGGTCAGGCGCGGGGAGTGGATAACCTTCAAGAGGAAGGGATTGACGGAGTTATTGTCATTGGAGGGGATGGTTCCTTTCGTGGCGCGCTTGCACTTGCAAATCACGGAATCGCAGTCGTAGGGGTGCCTGCCACGATTGACAATGATTTGCCTGGTACTGATTATTCCATTGGATTTGATAGTGCTGTGAATAACGTGGTGGACGCGATCGACAAAATCAGAGATACAGCAACATCACATGAGCGGACATTTGTAATCGAAGTAATGGGACGCCGTGCCGGTCATATTGCCCTTTTGGGCGGATTGGCAGGCGGCGCGGAATCCATTTTAATTCCCGAAATTCCCTTTGATATGGATGAAGTTGTCTTTAAGCTGCAGCGGGGCCTGAACCGCGGTAAACTCCACAGTATTATCATTGTTGCTGAGGGTGCTGCGAGCGGCCTGGCTGTTGGAGAAGAGATCCGGCGGAGAACGGGCCTTGAGACGAGAATTACAATTCTCGGCCATCTTCAGCGGGGAGGTACACCTACCGCTCTTGACAGAATAATTGCCAGCCGGATGGGTGCAACCGCTGTGGATTTACTCCGTATAGGAGAAAGCAAGAAAATGGTGGGAATTGTCGCGGGAAAGCTGGTAGCTACAGATCTGGATGAGGCACTTAAGCAGAAAAAAGAATTGGACCGCGAGATTTTAGAACTGGCAGGCATTCTCGCGATCTGACCCCAATCAGGGTAAATCTCGAAGGAGCTTGAAAAAGGAGAGGTCTGATGAGAAAAACAAAAATTGTCTGTACAATTGGGCCGGCCAGTAATTCCCTGGAAGTGATGATGGGGTTAATAAAAGCCGGGATGAACGTGGCGCGGTTGAATTTTTCTCATGGTACGCATGAAGAACACAGAGCGCGGATTGATAAGTTGCGCCAGGCAGCAGCCGAACTCGGGAGCAATTTAGCGGTGATGCTGGATACCAAGGGCCCCGAAATTCGCATTGGGCTGCTAAAAGGAGGGAAAGTTACCCTGCGCGAGGGGGCGCAGGTGACCCTAACTACAGAAGAGATTGAGGGGGATGAAAACCGGATCTCTGTTACTTACAAGGGACTGCCGCGGTCCGTCAAACCAGGAGATAGGGTCCTCCTTGCTGATGGGATGATTGGCCTAAGAGTGATCGAGGCAAGAGATGCGGAGGTAGATTGTGAAGTAATTTTCGGTGGGGAACTGACGAACCGGAAAGGGGTTAATCTCCCGGGCGTTCCCCTCGATTTACCTGCGGTGACGGAGCAGGATAAAGCTGATATTGATTTTGGAATTGAACACGGGGTGGATTTTATTGCGGCATCGTTTGTGCGGCGGGCTGCGGATGTTATAGCCGTCAGGCGCTTGCTGGAAGCCCGCGATGCCGACATTCATATTATTGCGAAGATCGAAAACGAGGAAGGAGTTAAGAACCTTGATGAAATTATCAAGGTTGCAAATGGGATTATGGTGGCGCGTGGGGATCTGGGGGTTGAGATTCCCACGGAAGAGGTTCCTTTAATTCAAAAGAAAATTATCGAGAAGTGCAACCGTGCAGGCAAGCCTGTAGTCACCGCAACTCAAATGCTGGAATCCATGATCCAGAACCCGCGTCCTACCAGGGCTGAAGCAAGTGATGTGGCCAATGCCATTTTGGATGGAACAGATGCGGTGATGCTTTCCGGGGAAACGGCAGCCGGAAGGTATCCGGTAGAAGCCGTCCGGGTAATGGCACGGATTGCTGAACGCACCGAAAAGTCACTGGATTATGCGCTCTTGCTTAGAAAAAAGGCGGCTGCGGCGCCCCGCACGATAACCGATGCCATTAGCCATGCGACATGTACAACAGCTCAAGATTTAGGCGCTGCTGCCATTGTTACTGCCACGAAATCCGGTTTTACGGCCCGGATGGTATCGAAATATCGACCGCGCGCCCCGATCGTGGCGGTGACTCCAAGCGAAAAAGCACGCCGGGAGCTTTGCCTTGTATGGGGGGTCCAGGCGCTGAAGATTTCTCAAACATCAAACACTGATGAAATGATCCAGGAGGCTGTAGATACCGGTCTTGCTGAGGGATTAATTAAATGCGGCGATTTAATCGTCATTACTGCCGGAGTTCCTGTAGGCATCCCCGGGACAACCAACCTCTTAAAGGTTCATATTGTGGGAGAAGTACTGGCGCGCGGGACAGGGATCGGAAACCGGGCGGTGATCGGCCGCGTCCGGATTTGTAAAAAACCTGAAGAAGCTATAGTAAAGGTAAATACAGGAGATATTTTAGTGGCCTCGAGTACGGATCGGGATTTTATTCCCGGTATGCGGAAAGCGGGAGCGGTTATTACCGAGGAAGGCGGTCTCACATCCCATGCCGCGATTGTTGGTTTAAATTTAGGAATTCCTGTTGTTGTAGGTGTAGAGGGAGCGATGGGCATTCTTAAGGATGGAGGCACAATTACCGTCGACAGCATGCGCGGTCTCATTTACCGGGGCGCGACCACGGTGCTCTAAGCTTTTCCGGGGGGAGGAGCGTGTATCAATATTATCTTCTTGCTCAGGCAGAACGCGGCAATATTGAGGCCTTTTGGATACTGGTCGAACAGTGCCTTCCAGCTCTTTTTAATAAGGTTTGGCTTCTTTCGGGAAGCACCGGGGAGACAAAACTAATTATGGCCCAGGGGCTCCTTGTTGCCTGGTCTCAAATCCAGGCGGCGGCAAAACGGGGAGCCTTTCAAAGTTTTATCAGCCGCATACTTGCCGAAACTGCGCTGAAGCGCCTTAAAAAACGAAAAACAGATATTCAGCTTGACTCTTCAGATCAAGAGGTTACGAAAGAGGCAGATACCTTATTGCAGTCAGTACTTCAGTTAAATGCACCGGAACGCCGCCTCGTTGTCTTGCGTTATTTAGAAAATTTAACGCTGCAGGAAATCGCGGCGCTTGTCGGGAAACGGGAAGAGGAGGTTTCAGAAGCTTTGGGGGCGGTTTTATCCTCCCTCGCAGTACCGGATTAGGTGGTGTATATTTTGGCCTCCGAGTGTGAATCCGTGCGCAGGCGCATACTCGCCTATTTAGGTCACGATCTTGACTGCCGGGAAGGAGAGAAAATCAATCATCACCTGCAATCCTGCCCCTCCTGTTATGCTCTTTACTTCCGGTGGCGGGCCAAGAGCGAGAGGCTGCGCCGGGAATTGCGAGATTGGGTTTGCGAAAACCGATTGCCTGACGGTTGGAGTGAGGAGTTTCGGGAGGAACTCTTAAAAGCGGCTCATTACCAGGAGAAAGGCCTGCCGTTGAACCCCAAGCGCATGATCTCGAGGAACAAGGCAGCCCTGGGGGGAGAGAGGATAAAAATTTCGCTCCTGCTTGTTGCTGCATTCATTATCATCATCCTGGTTTCTCCTTTCTTGAGCTGGTTAACCCTGCACCTTCCTGTCTATGGCCCCCTGGTGAAAGAACTGCTCTCCTTCTAGTGCAACCAACTGAAGGGATGAAAAATTTTATTTGAGAAGGTTTTTTGCAGGACTTGACGAATACTGCTTGATGATTAATACTTATATTGATTTTTATGGTGAATTTCAATTGAGGGTGGTTATGATGCTCAAAATAGAGGATCTTCACGTTACCGTAGGGGATAAGCAGATTCTTCAAGGTGTTAATCTCCACATTAAACCGGGGGAGACGCATGTTCTTTTTGGCCCCAATGGTTCCGGCAAGTCAAGTTTGCTTGGTGCGATTATGGGCTTTAAGAGGTACCGTGTTGCCGGTGGAAAAATATTTTTTAGGGGAGAGGATATTACCCCGCTTTCCGTGCATGAGCGCGCACAGCGGGGGCTTGGAATCGCCTTTCAGCGCCCCCCGGTACTCCGGGGCATTTCTATGTACGATCTTTTAAGAATTTCCGGGCAGGAAAAAGTAGACGGCATTGAGGAAATGGCTAAATCTTTAAATTTTATTTCTTTTTTACCCCGCGATGTCAATTTTGGCTTTTCCGGAGGTGAAATCAAGCGTTCCGAATTACTTCAACTCCTTGCCCAAGATCCTGATTTAGTGCTCCTTGATGAACCGGAATCAGGAGTAGATCTGGAAAACATTGCCTTGATTGGACATGCCATCAACCAGCTTTTACAAAAAGACAGTTTTCAGAAGCGGGAATGTTCGCGGCGGGAGATTAAAGAGGGCCGGCGGAAGTCAGGACTTATAATTACCCATACCGGTTTTATTCTCGATTATGTGCCTGCAGATGTGGGGCATGTCCTTTATGAGGGGCAGCTTTCTTGCAGCGGGCTTAACCCGCGCGAACTCCTGGGCTGCATTCACGAGCTGGGGTATGGCGAGTGCACTCGTTGTCTAGTATAGGAGGGAAATAGATGCAAGAGGAAAAACGCTTGAAAGCCCGGAAGGCAGTTGAAAAACAGGATACTTGCGGGGATGAGATTGATTTTCGTCAATATCGAGAGGAAGGAGAACCCCACCCTAGTTTAACACGCTTAGAGGATCTTTCCCAAGCAGAACAAAGGGACATGATCAGGGCCGGAGTCGATATTACAGAAAAGGAAAGAACCGGAACATACATCCAGAAAGATCATTCGGTAATTCATACCAGCGTTCTCCAGGAAGGACTCGAAGTTTTAAGTATTACCGAGGCTTTAGAACGTTACCCCTGGTTGGAAGATTATTACTGGCGCACTGTTGCGGTGGACGCCGATAAATATACGGCGCGGGCCGAACTCCATCGCGAGCACGGCTACTTTATCCGGGCACTCCCGGGAGTAAAGGCGGTATACCCCATTCAGGCTTGCCTTTACATTACGCAGGAAGGATTAATTCAGGATGTTCATAATATCGTCATTGCGGAGGAGGGTTCGGAGCTTCATATTATTACCGGCTGTACAACGGGTCATGGTGTAGAATCAGGAATGCACGTTGGAGTGTCAGAGTTTTATATCAAGAAAAACGCGAAACTAAGCTTTACCATGATCCACAGCTGGGCTGAAGATGTGGCGGTGCGCCCCCGGACGGGCACCATTGTCGAGGAGGGAGGCGTTTTTCTCTCCAATTATATTTGCATGCGCCCCGTCCGCAGCCTCCAGATGTACCCTACCGCATATCTCGTAGGAGACGGAAGTCTCGCCCGCTACCATTCAATTCTTGTAGGCCAGCCGGGATCCCGCCTCGATGTGGGATCGCGGGTCGTCCTGCGGGGAGAAAAAAGCCGGGCGGAAATCATTGCCCGTTCGATAACGAAGGGAGGGCATATTATCAACCGGGGCCACCTGGTAGGTGAGGTCCCAAATGTGAAAGGGCATCTGGAGTGCCGGGGGCTGATGCTGGCACCTGAAGGAGTGATCTACGCGGTTCCGGAGCTGGAAGCGCGGGTAGAGGGAGTGGAACTCTCCCACGAAGCTGCAGTCGGCAAAATTGCGGAAGAAGAAATCGAATACCTGATGGCGCGCGGGCTTACTGAAGAGGAGGCGACTGCTACCATTGTCCGGGGTTTTCTGAACGTAAAGATCATGGGACTTCCTCCTGAACTGGAAGAAGAAGTCCAGCAGGCGATTGAAGTAAGCAGGCAGTCCGCTTTATAGTCATCTACTTTAAACCTGTTCAAACCGGATTGTTGCCGGACGCCGAGCGCTTAAAGAGCATTGGAGGCGAGATGGTACTGGTAGTCAAAAACCAGTTTGGAGATTGCTGCAATTTCCTGAAAAGCAGCGGGAACGTCCGGCTGGTTTTGAGATAGAATGGCAAGAATATAAGGGCGATCAGGAGCAAAGATGATGCCGGCATCATTAGCGACTCCTGCAAGATCGCCTTCTTTGTGGGCCACTCTAATCTCGTCGGGGAGAAGCGCGGGGAGGCCGTAGTGCCAGAGGGGATGCGCAAGGTCATCGAGGAGCATTTTCCCCAATTCAGGCTGCCGCTTCGCGAAGCCCAGAACGCCTTGCAGGTACAACCCCTGATCGCGGGGTGTTGTGTAATCGTCCCCATCAGGCCGGGGGTTCACTCCCCCCAGGGCGCTCATAAACTGCACGACATTCTCGGGTCCCAGCAGGCGCTTGATCATCCTGTAGGCGATGTTGTCGGAAAGGATTATGGCCGCCTTCGCGAGAGCGCGCAGGGTCAGGCGGTCCCCTTCATTAATGATGTGTTGCAGGTAGCCCGACCCCGTGCTGAAATCCGTAATTGACTGGT
>DAOURU010000136.1 GCA_030627585.1 Bacillota bacterium | reverse complement strand
ATTTTTATCACACCTCCTTCTTTGGAAGAGCTGGGGGCGCGCATCGCCAAAAGGGGAACAGATACCGAGGAAACAATTCGGAAGAGACTGAGCTTTGTAGAGGCAGAGCTTCAAGCGGCAGAAAATTATAATTACGTTGTCGTTAATGATAGAACAGAACGTGCTTTGGACGAGTTACTGAGCATCATTAAAAAAGAAAAGGAGCGCCTGAACTGTACAAAGGGGGAATAATATGCATCAACCGGGCCTGGATATTTTAATGACAAAAGTGAAAAGCAAATATGAACTGGTAGTGGCCGCGGCAAAACGGGCGCGCATTCTTACCGAAATTAATCACCCCCAGGAGGAACCTCGTACTCTGAAACCGGTTACCGTTGCTCTTGACGAAATTGCCGGAGGCAAGTTAAAAGTGGAGCGTCCCAGGGAGAATGCAACCAAGTAGGGCAAGGGAAGCAGGGAAGGCAAAGTCGACACCGAAGACCATTGTTTTAGGGGTAACCGGCAGCATCGCAGCCTATAAAGCAGCGGAACTGACCAGCAGCCTGGTAAAACGAGGTTATTCGGTACATGTGGTTATGACCCGTGCCGCGACCAAGTTTATTACTCCCCTCACTTTACAGACCATTTCCCGGAACCCGGTTCATTTTGAGATGTTTGAACCTGCAAAAGATTGGGAAATCGAACACATCAGCCTTGCGCAACGTGCCGATCTTGTGCTGGTAGCTCCGGCTACCGCTAATTTTATTTGTAAACTTGCCTCGGGCCTCGCTGACGAACTTCTTGCTGCTACAATTCTGGCCACAAAAGCGCCTGTCCTGATAGCTCCCGCAATGAATGCGGGAATGTACGAAAACCCTATTTTTCAGCATCAAATGAAGTTCTTGCAAAGCTTTGGTTATTTTTTTGTGGAACCAGATACAGGAAGGTTGGCCTGTGGAGCAAGCGGGAGGGGGAGACTTGCAGATATCCCCAAAATCATCCACGCCCTCGAACAAGTTATTTATCCTGCAAACGATTTTGAAAAAGACCTCACGGGGAGGCGCGTGCTTATTACTGCAGGCCCCACGCGCGAGCCCCTCGACCCGGTGCGTTTTTTATCCAACTACAGTTCAGGCAAGATGGGTTTTGCATTAGCTGAAGCAGCGAGAAAAAGGGGCGCTGAAGTAATTCTGGTAAGCGGCCCTACGAATTTGGAGCCGCCGGATGCTGTGGAGCTGATTGCCGTACAAACTGCCGAGGAAATGTTCAACGCCGTTGTTGAGCGCTTTCCGGGAGTAGATGTCGTAATCAAAGCTGCAGCGGTTGCTGATTTCCGACCCCGCGTCAAGGCCGAATCAAAAATTAAAAAACAAGAAACCTTAGTCCTCGAGCTGGAGAGGACGCCGGATATTCTTGCCTATTTAGGAAAACATAAAAAACACCAAATTTTAGTTGGTTTTGCCGCCGAAACAGAAAGGACTTTAAAAAATGCTGAAGAAAAATTATCCAGGAAAAATCTAGATCTTGTGGTTGCAAACGATCTTACCGAAGAGGGGGCAGGTTTTGAAGGGGATACGAATATTGTTACTTTCTTGTATCCCGGCGGGGCGGCAGTGAGTTTACCCAAAATGAATAAAAAGGAATTAGCAGGATTGATCCTTGATGAAGTTGCTAAATTACTAACTGCCAAGCGGGATCATTTCAGGAATTAACATCATTTCGAATTGAAGAATTTAGATACATTTTTAAGAAATTTTAATCTGAAAAGGGGAAGAAAATAGACAAGTGTTTTAAAATTTTAACAGGAGGGTGATATTCCATGGCGCGACGCTTTTTTACTTCAGAGTCCGTGACTGAGGGGCATCCCGATAAAATTGCGGATCAAATCTCCGATGCAATTTTAGATGCCATCTACGAGAGAGATCCTGCGGCGCGTGTTGCGTGCGAAGCCGTGGTGGCAACCGGTCTTGTTTTTGTGGCCGGGCAGATCACGACAGATTGTTATGTCGACATTCCATGCGTGGTGCGGGAAACGATCAGAGAAATTGGCTACACGAGGGCCAAGTACGGATTTGATTGTGATACATGTGCAGTCATTACGGCTATCGAAGAACAGTCTCCCGATATTGCATTAGGCGTAGATCAGGCTTTGGAGGCGAAGCTTGGTGAAATCGATGATCTTCAGGAATTAGGAGCCGGGGATCAGGGAATGATGTTTGGTTATGCCACCGATGAATGCCCTGATTTGATGCCGTTACCCATAAATCTCGCGCATAACCTGGCGCGCCGCCTGGCCGAGGTACGAAAGAAACGTCTTCTTCCTTACCTTCGTCCTGATGGAAAGACCCAGGTTACTGTAGAATATGAAGATGACCAGCCGATTCGGGTGGATGCAGTGGTTGTTTCGGCACAACACCGCCCTGACATTGCTCTGAAAACGATCAGGGAGGATATTATCGAAAAGGTTATTAAATCCGTCATTCCACCCGAATATATTGATAAAAATACCCGTATCTATGTAAATCCCACGGGCCGTTTTGTAGTTGGCGGACCCCAAGGAGATACAGGTTTAACGGGCCGAAAAATTGTTGTCGACACTTATGGCGGGATGGCGAGACACGGCGGGGGTTGTTTTTCCGGCAAGGATCCTACGAAGGTAGACCGTTCGGGGTCATACGCCGCAAGGTACATTGCGAAGAATGTTGTTGCCGCAGGACTGGCCCGGCGCTGCGAAATTCAAGTTGCTTATGCGATTGGAGTGGCCAACCCTGTTTCGGTCCATGTTGATACCTTTGGAACAGGGATCATTCCGGATGAGGCGATTTGTCAGCTTGTAAAACAAAATTTTAATTTAAAACCGGCCGCGATTATCCGGGATTTGAATTTGCGCCGGTCGATTTATAAGCAGACTGCCGCTTACGGTCATTTTGGACGCTCTGATTTAGACTTGCCGTGGGAAAAAGTTGACCGCACCGAGCAACTCCGGAAAGAGGCAGAAAAACTTACCTTTTCCGTCCGACATCAATAAGAGCAAAAGATTTATTAAGGCGGGTTCGAAAAAATGGATAAAGGGTTGCCTTTTGAGCAACCCTTTTCTCCTGTTATAATAATTGAGGATACGAAAGGACAAATTTCCCCCGAGGAGGGCTTTCAGTGCGGGAAGAATGCGCAGAGGTTGTAGTCAACATTAGTCACCCCAAGCTTGACCAGGTTTTTTGCTACCAAGTACCCGCCTCTTGGGAGCGGCCGAAAGTGGGCGCCCAGGTAATTGTGCCCTTTGGCCGCCGGACTGTTCAAGGGTGGATTATTGGTTACAGTTTTCCCCCCGAAGGGATCTCGCTACGAGAAATAATTTCGATTCCGAATCCAGAACCTGTTTTAACCCCCGATCTTCTCTTAACTGCACGATGGATGGCGAAATATTATATTCACCCTGTGTCCGAGATCTTAAAAATTATGGCCCCACCGGAAAGGCCCAGGCGGTATTCCCCACCGCCCCCACCTGCCAAAGTTCCGAGTCCTCCCCGGCGGGGGAAGATTATCTTAACGCGGGAGCAACTGGTTGTTCTGAAAGAAATTATCAGCTCCTTGCGGGCCGGGGAAGGAAAACAATTTCTTCTCCACGGCGTGACCGGGAGCGGAAAAACAGAGGTTTACCTCCGTGCCGCAATTGCAACCATTTCCCTCGGGCGTCAGGTCCTCTATCTTGTTCCCGAAATTGCTCTTACCCCGCAAGCGGGAGCCTGGTTTAAAGCAGTTTTCGGGGAACAGGTGGCAATCTGGCACAGTAGATTGGCACGGAGCGAAAAATACCGTATCTGGGAAGGTATAAGGCAAGGAGTACTTCGAATTCTCATTGGCCCCAGGTCCGCTGTTTTTGCTCCCTTTTGCAAACTTGGTTTAATTATTATTGATGAAGGGCACGAACCTTCTTATAAACAACCTGAAAAACCTTATTATCACGCGCGAGAGGTCGCCAGCCAACGTGCTTTGCTTAATAAGGCAGTGCTTCTTTTGGGGAGTGCTACCCCTTCACTGGAAAGTTATACCCGGGCGAGAGAAGGGAACTACACCCTGTTGATAATGTCCAAGCGCCCTCAAGGGCGTATTTCCCCCCGCGTCTCTATTATAAATCTTCGAACCGAACGAAATTTAGAAACCGGTTTCTTGAGCCGATACTTGCTGGAACAAATTCAACTTCGCCTGAAACGTCGGGAGCAGGCAATCTTATTTCTCAACCGGCGGGGATTTGCACCTCTTGTTTTTTGTCCAGTCTGCGGTTATGTCTTAAAGTGTAAAAATTGTTCCATTTCACTTGTTTATCACCAGACAACGAAGGACTTGAGGTGTCATTATTGCAACTTTAGATGTCGGCCTCCCGAGGAGTGTCCCTGGTGCGGCAGCAAAAAGAAATTAACTTTTTTGGGGTCGGGGACGCAACGTGTTGAGTCTTTTATTCGGCGTCGTTATCCGGGTGCTCGCGTGCAACGCCTCGATCTGGATACAACTCGTAAAAAAGGAGCGTTTTCCCGGATT
>DAOURU010000070.1 GCA_030627585.1 Bacillota bacterium | reverse complement strand
CTGAACTAAAATTTAAGACGCAATGGGTGAATTCATCCCCGGAGATCTTAACCCGGAGATCTTAACAAAGAAGAATCGCAGCTAACGGACAGGGAAAAAGAGGCAAAAGCGGCTCCGGCACCTCGGTCAGTCGGTGCCGAGGGGGTTTCTGTCAAGCAGTCCACCCCGAACTTTCATCTGGCTGAGCTGAAAAAGTAGCCTGTCCCCTTTATCTGACGCGTCCGACTTCATTCACCGCCCTCTCCAGGGTGCTGTCTGTGGAGTTAATCACCTTCTGATTTACTTCATAAGTACGCATCACTGCAATCAAACTGACCATTTCTTCGATCGGATTGACATTGGACGCTTCTCGAAAACCCTGCCTTACTTCATAATTCACTCCCTCGACAGGCCGAATCTCTCCCTGAAAAAGCGAGTCGCCAACCTTTTCCCACCCTAATTCTGGATTCTCTTCCGGCCCCGTGACCAGAGCCAGCCTGGGGACCTCCTGCCCGGCTGCGTTCTCCCCCCCGCGCAAGGAGCCGTCCGGGGCAACCTCGAAATTTCCGCTTGGAACCCGGATTTCCTCGAGTTGTCCGTTGCGTTCTCCCAATACCGCGAGATGCGCGGTTGTTGTCAGGCGCCCGGTTTGATCAAGCTCAAAGCTTCCGTTTCGTGTAAAAAAAATGTCTCCCTGCGCATCCCGGACCACAAAATAAATATTTCCGTGCAGTGCCAGATCCAGCGGGTTTCCCGTCTCCTGCCATACCCCGGGCCGGTAAGAGGTCACAACCGCATCTACAGCACACCCTGTTCCCAGGGTCCCGATCAGGGAAAGAGCGCGGGAGCTTGCGGCACCTTCGGCTTGAGCCCGATCCCCGAACCGGGCGAGCAGCATCTGGGGGAAAGAGCTCAGGACAACATCATCCCGCCGGTACCCCGGTGTGGCGGCATTTGCTAAATTATGAGAGAGCACCTTAAATTGGGACTGCTTTGCCATCATTCCTGCTGCCGCAGTGTAAAGCCCCCGTACCATTTTTTCACCCCCTTGTGACTGAAATTCCTTAATTACTAAATACTCCCTTCTTGAGAGAAATCCTGCAAACTGCAAAAAAAATTCCTGCCTCAGTCCCAAATTTAGCTATACTACCTTCCGCGTGGAACTGCGGGAATTTTGCAGGATGTTCAGCATCCCCAAGGCCTTTCCTGTTCCCAGGGCCACGCAGGAAATAGGGTCCTCGGCAATGTGAACCGGGAGGCCGGTTTCTTCGCTGAGCAAACGATCTAAACCATCCAGCAAACTTCCGCCTCCAGTAAGGACAATCCCTTTATTAATGATATCGGCAGCCAGTTCCGGAGGCGTCCGCTCCAGCACCTCCTTGACCGCGCTTACTACCTGCTCCACAGGTTCCTGTAAGGCCAGGTAGCTTTCTTCCGCTGTCACCCAGATTGTTTTCGGAAGTCCCGAAACCAGGTCCCTCCCTCGAATGTCCATCCCTGCGCCCGGTTCCTTTCCCTGCGGATAAGCGGTCCCGGTTTTGATCTTAAGCTCTTCAGCGGTACGCTCCCCGATCATTAAGTTGTATTCCTTGCGGATATACCTGATTATTGATTCGTCAAATTTGTCGCCTCCTACCCGGAGGGATTTACTGCAAACAATGCCGCCCAGGCAGAGAACCGCGACATCTGTCGTACCGCCGCCGACATCAACGACCATGTTTCCGCTCGCCTCGGAAATAGTAATCCCGGCCCCCAGCGCGGCGGCCAAAGGTTCTTCAATCAAATAGGCTTGACGCGCCCCGGCCTGAAGCGCTGCCTGTCTTACAGCCCGTTCTTCCACGCTCGTAACCCCTGAGGGGATGCAAACCATGACCCGGGGACGGAAAAAAAGGCGCTGCCCTACCGCTTTTTGAATAAAGTACCGCAGCATGCGCTCCGTAACATCATAATCGGCGATAACACCATCACGGAGCGGCCTTAGAGCCACAATATTGCCGGGCGTGCGGCCCAACATCTGCCGTGCTTCTTCACCTACCGCAATCATTTTGCCCGTATTTTTATCGATTGCTACCACCGAAGGCTCATTTAACATAATCCCTTTGCCTTTCAAATAAACGAGCACACTCGCCGTGCCCAGGTCAACCCCGATATCGTCCACCCAAAACATCCTTCCGCCCAGTCCTTTCCTGATTTAGTGCCTGTCCTTCTCATTCCGAAAGAGAAACAAGGTTTTTCATACTCTTCGACATTTTTTACCGAAATCCTGTCATTATCTTCAAAATTTTCTTTATTAATTCATGCCCTGCAGTGCCTGGATCAGTCGCCACGGTATTTTTTGCGCGTTGCTTCGCCCCCCCGAATATGACGCTCAGCTTTATTAAGTTCCAGGATATTTCTCACCTGCAGCGCCAACTGGGGGTTGAGCTTGGGAAGTCGTTCCGTAACATCCTTGTGAATGGTGCTTTTGCTGACACCGAAAACTTGGGCGGTTTGGCGGACAGTAGCTGCCGCCTCTAAGATGTAGTGGCTTGCCTCCAGGACCCGGCGGCGGATGTACTCTTGCATTCTGAATCCTCCCCTGGTTCCGAGTTTTCAGTACATTTATATGAACCGGGAGGGGAAAAAGACTAACGGGACAGGCTAAGAAACAGAAGGGAAATTTCGCCTGCATAATCAAAAACCGGTGCATACATACTACAATTGAAAAAGATTCGAAGGGGGTGAAAAAAATTGCCAAAACTTACTTCAAAAGAACTTGGCTTAATTGAAGACCACCTCCGTCAAGAGCAGCTTATGATCCGGAATGTTTAACGTTTACGTGAATCAAGCCACTGATCCGGAAGTTAAAAGGAACTTGAAGATGGAAAAGGGGAGTTATTCGCTCCCCTTTTATTTAAGTTCAGCACGCTTAATTTCCACGCCCCGGTAGTAGTAAGTCAGGATTTTATCATATTTTGCTCCTTTTAAAGCCAGACCCTGTGCGCCGTACTGGCACAAACCGACGGCGTGGCCGGATCCCCGTGTTGCAAAAACTACCCGGTCTTCTTGCGTTTTAATCGAAAAATCAGTAGAACGCAAGGCAAGGCTTTTCCTTAAGTCAACACCCGTGAAGACCCGTGTTCCAATTTTTACTTTTTTAACCCGCCCGCTCCGGGTATGCTCGAGAATCCGGATCACTCCGCCTAAGCCCTGACCAACGGGAACTGCATTTTCTTTAACCCCCAAGCGGGCAAAAAAATCCTGGAAGACAAAACTTGATAAAACAGGTTGTGTCCGGTGAGGAGGGTCCCAGGTGCAAGGCACCCCCTTTAAATAAGGTACTTCCTCCCCCCAGACCTCAACCGCATCTTCGGTCCCCTTCCCCCCGCAGCTTGCGTGGTAGACCGGATCGATAATCTGATCCTGATAAACCAAAACCTCCCCGGCAGTGGTTCTGACTGCTTCAGCAACTCTTTCGTAGTAAAAACCAAAACGCATCAGGCCCCACTTTTTGCGCATCCCGGCCTGAGGAAGCCAGGCCTGGCAGTGGCCGGGATCGATGCAGAGATCGGCATCAGGGTGTTTGCGGTCCTTGCTTTTTTTGTTCATCCGAAGCAGGGCATAGGTACGCGCCGCCACGGCCTGGGCCTTAAGGGCTTCGGGGTGAAAAGAAGCCGGCATTTCGGCTGCCACCACACCGATGAGATATTCCTCTAAAGGGAGAGAAATGACCCGGTCCGGTCCGATTTGAAGGCGCACCTCGGACCCCTGCTCTTCCGTATTTTTCGGTTTTTCCCAAGCGCAACCACGTACCAGCAGCGCAGGGAGCCCTATCAAAACCAGGGTAATGACAAGGAGGGTGAAACCGAAAAATTTATAGCCCCGGAACAGTTTTCGCACAAAGCTTCCCCCGTTCTTTGCGGGTCAGGTGAACAATTTCTCCTCCTCTTTCCCTATTTATGAAACAAGGGGGATGATTAGACCAGTTAACCGGCGTGTCTACCAAGCTGGAAACCTGGATCAAACACCAAATGCAAAGAACAACCTGGGGAGAAAAGCATGCGCTACGCAGAAAGCGCCAATCGCCACGGTTATCTTTGCCGTGCCCCCGGCTGTACGGCTTACAAATTTGGGTATTCGCCAGGTACTCAAGGAATTGCTGGAAGCGGCCGAAAAGCGGCTGAGGCGTTGCCCGAAGTAAGAGGGCGGCCGGCTGCTGCCTGCGGCGGGGTTTAGGGTGAAGCGGAACACAAGAATAACCCGGATTAAAACACCATCAGCCTCAAAACTAGTACTTTTTGTCAGAGCGAATATCCTCACTCCTCAGATGGTGCAGGGAAAGCATCCCTCCGATGAAGGGAAGCCAGAGGGTTCTACTACTCCTGCTGCCATCCCTTCATAAGGGGAGAAGTGTCCCTTGAAGTGGGCAAGTACCCCAGAGCAGCCAGCATAACTAAACAAAAAACAGCATAATCGAAAAGGTAAAATACGAGGTTTACCAACACTCCCCGAGCCATGGAAATGCCTCTCCGAGTTGCATCTGCTACGATCAAAGCTGTGCCTGACAGAGCTCCAAGCGGAGCCACCAGACCCATAAAACTGCTGGCCAGCACCAGCCGAAAGAGATGGACGAAAGGAACCTTAATGTCCAATGAAGCAAATATTGCTTGATAGAAGCCTACCTACCTCACTTTATTACAGGAATGCTTAATATTCGCTGGATATTAATGGCGTTCCGAGATAAACAAAGGTCTCATTTGATGCGGCCGGAGAGGTAAGGGCAACATTGAAATTGACTCTTTTCTTTCTAACCCGCACCGCATCCGGAAAAACGGGCGTATAGCCCGCCAAACTCAGGTATTTTTTCGTCCGGAGCGAGCTTGCCACACTTCCCCCCAGCGCGCGAAAAACTGCTTGCCCCCAGGCCAGCTGGATATCCGGCTCAAGTTTGCGGGGAATTCTTCCTTTTACTGTAATATAGAGGCCGTACTCGCTGTCTAAAGAGACCAGGGCCTTCCGGAGCTTTCCCTCCCAGGCGAGGGGAGTCTGAGCGCCGGATGGGACGCGGACCTTTATCATGACATAACATAAGTCCTGCTTACTGCCCTGGCTCACCTGCTGGAGAGTAATCTGCACTACAGCCCCTCCCGGCGGGCATCCCTGGAACCGGACGCGCTTATCCTGCGGGGCGCGCGCCAGGCTTATATTTCCCTTTGAAATGCCCAGCTGAGCGGGGAGATCGAGGTCCTTCCAGATTTGATCCACCTCTCCCTTTTGCCGGAACACCGCCCAGCCCTCCAGCTCGAAACCGTCCACCCTCACTCCCCCCCTCTCCGCCAAAGAGAGAAGCTCAGGAAGAGATGGCTTTTTCTCCCGGTTTCCCCGCGTTTCTCCCGGCAGCAAAAAACCCAAAAAAATACCAATTAAGATAATCAAAAAAAGTCCTTTTTTCATCGCGGGCTGCTCCTTCAATACCATTTTCTTCCTACATATTCTTGCCCGCTCCTTCCCATTTTATTCACGCTGGTTAACGAAGCAAAAACAAAAAACCTGGCGCGTGCCAGGTTCCAAACGGACTCGCAAAAGAGAAGAGAGAAATACGAACAGCCTAGGCGGGATCTCTCTCCTCGTACGCGGCTGCTTTTAAGCGTGCAAGGGCACGCCGGAGCGCAAGTTCGGCCCGGAGGTAGTCCAGGTCTGCCTCTTTTTTCCGCAGGCGGCGCTGTGCCCGCTCCTGCGCCTGCTGCGCCCGGACTACATTAATATCCGTTCCCCGCTCGGCTGTATCAGTGAGGATCCGGAGGGTATTTTCTCTCATTTCAAATACTCCTACATTACAGGCGACCCAATGAAGCTTCCCTTCCCGGCGGTATTTAACCACACCAATATCGAGCCCTCCAATAAAAGGAGCGTGGTTCCGCAAAATCCCTAAAGAGCCCTGCGTCGCCGGGATAACTGCCGCTTCGATCTTCTCGTCGACAACAAGCCGCTCCGGGGTGATAATTTCCAATTTAAAGGTTCTGCCTTTTCCTTTCGCTTGTTCCGCCACTTAACCAACAGCCTCCAGTTCGCGGGCACGGGCTGTAACCTCGTCGATGCTGCTGGCCATGTAGAAACACTGCTCGGGAATCTCATCATGCCGGCCCTCGAGTATTTCCTTGAAACCTCTCACTGTTTCTTGAATCGGTACGTAAACACCTGGGCGCCCGGTAAAGGCCTCCGCCACAAAGAACGGCTGGGATAAAAAGCGCTGGACTTTCCGCGCCCGCATCACAACGAGCTTATCCTCCTCAGACAGCTCGTCCATCCCCAAGATTGCAATAATGTCCTGCAGGTCCTTATAGCGCTGGAGGATTTTTTGGACACCCCGCG
>DAOURU010000214.1 GCA_030627585.1 Bacillota bacterium | reverse complement strand
CCTGCTGTTCAATATCAATCTGCCCATCAATTTCAATTCTCCCTATAAAGCCGTCAATGTGCAGGAGTTCTGGCGGCGGTGGCACATGACCCTGAGCAGGTTTCTGCGGGACTATGTATACATACCGCTGGGAGGAAACCGGCGCGGGGAATGCACGCTCTACAGAAACCTCCTGCTTACATTTTTAATTGCAGGGTTGTGGCACGGCGCAGGCTGGACCTTTGTTTTTTGGGGGTTTCTGCACGGCCTCGCCCTCGTCATCCACCGCGCCTGGCAGAAGGTTAAGAAAAGGGTCAATCTTAAACCCGATCTCAAACCGGTTTATATCCTTTCGTGGCTGCTCACCTTTAACTTTGTCAATTTCAGTTGGGTGTTTTTCCGGGCGCGGGAGTGGAGCGACGCCGTGAAGGTGCTGAAGGGAATGGCGGGGTTGAACGGCTTTGCCCTGCCGAATTTTCTCGCTGCAAAACTCGCTTCCCTGGGCTCCTGGGGCATTGTTTTCGGGAGCTGGGAATTCGGGCGGGATGCGGTGCTGCATGCACCGGTAATGATTGTGCTGGCCTTTATACTCGTTCTCTCTGTCAAAAATTCCATGGAAATGAAGGACAGCTTCCGGCCTGACAGCAAGGCGGCTTTGCTTGCCGCTGTTTTGGCGGTGGCGGCCCTGCTCAGCATGAACCGCATCAGTGAGTTTCTCTACTTTAATTTCTAGTCTGCCTGCAGGATAAGGCTTGGATGGTGTTGGTGTGATGAAAGCTTACCGGGCTTTTCTGATCAAATTCCTGATCTTTTGCATTGCTCTTTTTTTTGTTATAGGGTGCCTCAATTACATCATAGACCCGCTGCAGTTTTACCGCCAGGCGCAGTTATACAAGCCGCGCTACTCGCGCGAGCAGCGGTACCAGAATCCGGGGCTGGCGCGAAACTACGATTATGACACGATCATTGTCGGGACCTCATTGACAGAAAACTTTTTGGCTTCTTCCCTGAACAGGAAGTGGGGGGTTAAAGCCATTAACCTTGCCATGTCCGGTTCCACGGCAAGAGAACAGTATCTGATCACAGATCTTGCAATCAGAACGGGAAGGGTTGCAAATGTGCTCTGGGGGCTGGACTACGCTTCATTACGGGGGAATTGCCTGCGGGTGAGGGACGACCAGGGGCCCTTCCCCTATTATTTGTATGATGACAATGATTTCAATGATGTGTATTACCTTTTAAATCGGTCCACCACCGGAGAAAGCATGAAAATAATCAAAGACCGCCTGCTCAAAAAAGAGCGCACGGCAAACCTCAATCTCCTGCACTACTGGGGGAACAATTACGAATACAGCAGGGAGATCGTCTTAGAGCAGTGGGAGAACATTAACTTCCCTGAGGATAACAGGCGCGGCGGCGACGGAGGAGAATATGCCCTCAATCTATTAAAGGCGAATTTTGACCGCAATATCCTGTCCCTGGTAGAGGACAATCCGGAGGTTCGTTTTATATTTTTCTACCCCCCCTATTCCGTCCTGCAGCACGGTTACTGGTACAGGTATGATGCTGTAAAATTTTACAACGAACTGGAAATCAAAAGGTACATATTTGAGCAGCTTAAGGGGTGCGATAACGCCGAACTGCATGATTTTCAAAGCGACAAAAGGCTGACCTTTATACTGGACAACTACAAAGACCTGGCACACTACCGGCCTGAATACAATGAATATATTATTGAGGCTATTCAGGAGAAGAAATACATGGTAACAGGTGATAATGTTGAAACTTTACTCAGCAAACTGAAGCACCAGGTGGAAAACCTGAAAATCTAAAAAGCTAACAGCATTTTACTGGATGACTTTGAAATATTTGCCTGCGGAATACCAAGTCCATTTAAAAGAGTAAATATCTTTTTCCTGAAGGCATTTTCTGTTATACTCGAGGTGGCGGATAACAAGGTGCGGGAGCTGGTTTGCAAAGTTTATCCCTGAGCCAGCATAAAACCGATCGGTGACAGACTATCGCCTTGGAACAACAGTTGCTACCGCCCAGGCGGCGATTCCCTCCCTGCGCCCGATGAAGCCCAAGCCTTCCGTTGTCGTTGCCTTGATTCCGATCGCTCCCGGGGGAACCCCTAAAACCGCGCCGATCTTTTCTTTCATGCGATCCAGGTAAGGGGCGAGACGCGGCGCCTCGGCGGCTACCACCACGTCCACCTGGGCAACGGAAAACCCCGCCTCCCCCAGAATGCACCTGACGCCGGCCAGCAGGGCCAGGCTCGGGGCGTCCTTCCAGCGGGATTCCGAGGAAGGAAAATAGAAGCCGATGTCCTGAAGTCCTGCTGCCCCCAAACAGGCATCCATCACCGCATGCAGGACCACATCGGCATCAGAATGGCCGGCCAGTCCGCTCCCCCCTGTGATTTCAATTCCCCCCAAGACGAGGGCGCGCCCCGGGGCAAAGGGGTGCACATCGTAACCCAAACCTACCCGCACCGGAGGAGAGGCTGGTTCCCTTCCCTTCGCATCCCCTTTATGTCTGTGTTCCCAGATTGCCCGCGCGAAAAGAAGATCCTCGGGTGTAGTAATTTTAATATTTTCGTAGGTTCCGGGGTAAACCTCAACCGGCACCCCCAGCCTTTCCACCAGCGAGGCGTCATCGGTCCCTTCAAACCCCGCTTTTTCCGCCTCCGCGTAGGCCCTCTCCAAAAGGGCACGCCTGAAAATCTGCGGGGTTTGGGCGATCCACAACCCCTGGCGGGCAGGCGTTTTCTGAATTTTTCCTTCCTGTTCTACAATTTTAATGGTATCCTTAACCGGCACCCCCACTACGACAGCACCGGTCTCGCGGGCGCGCCCGACGGCGCCCTCCAGCACCTCTGCCGAAAGCAGAGGCCGTGCCCCATCGTGCACGGCCACAAAGACACAATCCGCGCGGAGTCCCCGCAGCCCCGCAGCCACAGATGCCTGCCGGGTCGCCCCTCCTTCCACGATCCCGGCCAGTTTCTGCAGGCGGTGAGGCGCAAGAAGCGCCCGGCAAAAAGCTGCTTCCCCCGGGGCTGCGACCACCAGGTAAGAATCGACCGCCGGAGCCGCCTCAAAAACCGCGCAACTGTGCAGAAGCAAAGGACGGTCACCAAGGGGAAAATAGGCTTTATTGAGAGGGGCTCCCATCCGCTCCCCCCGGCCGGCCGCAACGATAACCCCTCCCACCTTATCCAATAATCTTCACCTCATGATAGCGCCTGGTTGGCGAGGCGGGACCCTTCTTGATAATTTT
>DAOURU010000052.1 GCA_030627585.1 Bacillota bacterium | reverse complement strand
TCTCACCGTTTCCCCTTTCCCTGTCTTTCCATATATAAATATTTATTTTTTACCAGGTTTATGAAAAAAAGGTCCCGCTCAGGACCCCAAAATAAAAAAGCCCTCTTTGAGAGGAACTTTTTTATGATTCTAAATCGGTTTACGCGCTATGGAAAACCTAAAGGTCTTCCTTCTCTTCCTCTGCAAAAGGGGCTGCAGCTTTCTTCTGGTCCCTGTTTCCCCAACCTTCAGGAAGCGGTATAGAACCGTCATTTACAAAAACAACTTCATTGCAATTGGGACAGGTTACCTCCACAATATCTTCGTCGTCAACGAGATCCGCTTCAAAACAAATGATGTCGTGGCACTTGGGGCACTCCATCTCTACGTAATCCAAATCTTCTGTTCGAGGCAGAGAATCATCGCCTTCTTCATTTGCTAAAACTTCTTCCTCAAATTCATCTTCCGCAGTCTCTAAATCTTCATCTGGCAAATCCTCATCAAGACTTTCCAAATAATCTTCGATATCTTCCTGGGCAACGCGGAGTTCTTCAACCTCATCCACGAGATCTGCAAGGAGATCAATAATCTGTTTGATTATCCTTGCCTCCTCTTTTCCTTCTTCAAGTTTCAGGCCTTCCGCCAGACCCTGAAGATATGCAATTCTTTGCCGCAAATCATCCACTTTTTTCAAACCTCCCCGGTTCTTTTTATACTTTATTATTCCCTTTCCTGCCTTGAAAAAATGTTTTTCATCTTCTGATGGTGCCGCTAAAGCGACATTATGGTCTAACTTGAAATTTCATAAATGAGGCCGTCTTAGGCCCGCTCTAAATATTCTCCTGTTCTGGTATCAACCTTGATGACATCCCCCACTTCCACAAAAAGAGGGACCTGAATAACAAGGCCCGTCTCCAGGGTTGCAGGTTTTGTCCCTCCCGTTGCCGTATCCCCCCGAATGCCCGGGTCGGTAGCAACAACCTCCAGTTCAACAGCATGAGGAAGTTCGATTCCAATTAAATTCCCATCATGAGTTAACAAACTAATATTCATGTTCTCCTTTAAATACATTACCTTATCCCCCAACTGAGTTTCGCTGAGGCTAATTTGATCATAAGTCTCATTGTCCATGAAGACAAAGGAATCCCCTTCCCGGTAAAGGCACTGCATTTCTCTTTTTTCTAGATGCGCGCGGGGAATTTTTTCTCCCGCCCTGAATGTCCGCTCAATGACCGCACCCGTCCGGAGATTCTTCAACTTGGAGCGCACACAAGCCGAACCTTTTCCAGGTTTTACATGCTGAAAGTCTACCACAACAAAAACTTCCCCGTCAACTTCAACGGTCAAACCGGTCCGAAAATCATTTGTGGAAATCATCTTTCTGCCTGGCTCTTCTCTTGCCCGCTCCGAGCAAGCATTCCGGCTTAACCAGGCTTTCACTCCTTTCTGCTCTTGATCTTTTATGAAAAAGAAAAATGCCCAGGATTTAGATGACGAGCAGGTCTTTCGTTACAGGCGTGAGGATTTCGTAACCATTTTGAGCAATCAGAACAGTGTCTTCGATGCGGACACCCCCCCAACCCGGCAGGTACACGCCCGGTTCTACGGTGACTACCATTCCGGGTTCCAGTACTGTTTCTTGCCGGGCAGCAAGCCTGGGTTCTTCATGGACCGAAAGACCCACTCCATGGCCGAGGGCATGGGAAAAGTATTCCCCGTATCCTCTTGCTGCAAGGAACTCCCGGGCTGCCGCATCCACCTCCCCTGCCCGCACCCCGGGCCGGATCTTAGCGAGGGCACACGCCTGGGCTTCCCGGACGACCTCGTAAATCTCGCGCTGCCGGGCATCAATCCGGCCCAAGCAAATCGTCCGGGTAAGATCCGCGGCATACCCTTGATAACTAGCTCCCAGATCTATGACTACCAGCTGGCCGCGCCGGATGCGCTGTTCCGAGGCAATTCCGTGCGGCAAGGCGCCCCTTTCCCCAGCCGCCACAATTGTTTCAAAAGCAGGAAGGCCTCCCCCGTGGCGCCGCATAAAGAATTCTAGTATTCCCGCAACTTCCTGCTCGGGTTGACCGTATTTAAGAGCACCTAAAAGATACCAGAGAGCAGCACCGGTAATTACCGCGGCTTCCTGGATCAAACTGATTTCTCGAACATCCTTAATCAAGCGCAGTTTCTCAATCAAACCAGTTACCGGACGCAGGGCAACATGCGGAAGATGTTCCTGCAGCTTTTCAAACTGCTGATATGTCAGGTAATCTTTCTCAAAACCGATTTCCTGCAGCCGCAATTCCGTACAAATTTCCGCCAGCGCCTCGATGAAAGAGCCCTTATAAATTATCAATTCCCAATTGGGCGCCTCCAGGCGCGCCTGTTCCTGATATCTTCCATCCGTAAAAAGCACCGCATTCCCGGGAGCAACAAGAAGCATTCCAGCGTCTCCGGTGAATCCGCTTAAATATCTTCTGTTCTCCGGCTTGGCCACTAAGAGCGCTTCTAATTTTTGAGTTGCGAGATGATGGCGCGCCTTTTTTAATCTTTCCCCATGAAAACCTGCAGTCATTTTTCCCTACCCCTGGCCGAGAAGCCGGCAGGCAGCCTGGAGAGCAAGAGTGTAGCTGAAAGGGCCGAATCCGGCAATCTGGCCCCGGGCGACCGGGGCGATCAGTGATTGGCGGCGCCAGGGCTCCCGGGCGTAGATATTGCTCAAATGAACCTCAATGACAGGCAACCGGACCGCCCGGAGGGCATCCTGGAGGGCAAAGCTGTAATGAGTAAAGGCGCCGGGATTAATAATGATCACGTCTACACGGCCTTTCGCGGCATGGATGCGATCGATTAAATCCCCCTCATGATTTGACTGATAAAACTCCAGATCCACCCCGGCCGCTTCTCCCTGCCGGGCAAGCTCCCTATTGATGTCGGCAAGGGTAGCCCTGCCATAAATTTCCTCTTCCCGGTCTCCCAGTAAATTAAGGTTGGGGCCGTGCAACACCAAGACCCGCGCCATCTCACCCCTCCTCATAAATACGAATACAGTTACAGGCTCTGCTATCTTGATTTCTCTTTTAGCACCCTAAGTTTTTAGTATCTTTATCCACTCAAAGTCAAGCTGGCCACTCTAACGGTAGGAGCCCCCTTACCTATGAAAAAGCGTAAATCACTACCTACGGCATCAATGAGTTCCAAGAGCTCCATGATATTGCCAGCTATTACCATTCCACGTACCGGTTTAGTTAGTTCTCCACGCTCAATCCAAATTCCTGCCGCACCTACCGAAAAGTCGCCGGAAATCGGATTTGCCGTGTGCATTCCCATTACTTCGGTAAGGTAAAGGCCGCGCTCTGTTTCTTTAATTATTTCATCCCGGCTGGCCTCCCCGGGAACCAGATAAAAATTTGTGCATCCCAATTCAGGAGGTGATTTAAATGAATCACGGGCGGCATTACCCGTAGAAGCCACCCCGTCTTTTGCTGCTGTATAAGTATTATAAAGAAAACCTTGCAGTCGCCCCCGGTCAATGAGCACCGTACGTTGGCAAGGTACACCCTCTCCGTCAAAAGGTGCGCTTAACAACCCCCCGGCCAGGGTTGCATCATCAACAATAGTAACCCCCTGTGCTGCTACCATTTTTCCTGCTTTTCCTGCAAACAGAGAACGGCCTTTTTGAACAGCCTCGGCAGTAAGAGCTGAAGCAATAATCCCCAGGAAGCTGGTAATTACGTAGGGATCAAAAACAACAGGTACCCTTCTTGTTTCCAGCCGGCGCGCGCCTAACATGCGGACCGCCTTAAAAGCAGCCTCTCGGCCAATTGCTACAGGATTAAGTTCCGCAAACTTCCGGGTAAACTGGAGACCGAAGCCAGTCTGCTGCTCTCCGCCGGCTCCGGCCACCAACACCGCGTATCCCCCACAAAAAGAACCCCGGTATGAAGCAAGAACTCCACGGGAATTGGCAATAGTAACAAGATAATGGCTGTCTTCATAACTGGCGCGCTCAGTTAACTGCACGCGGGGATCGTAAGCACGGCCAGCGCGTTCAATCTCACGGGCCTTTTCGATTTTTTCCTCCAAAGATATCTCTTTAAGGGCGGGATCCTCCAGATCCGGTTCCGGATACCGGATTGGAGCCTCGGGCAAGGTATTATAAGGATCTTTGGTGGCAGTTCGCACATTAGCTAAAGCCGCCTCGATCGTTTTCTTCACAACAGCCCAGTTCAAATTCGAGGTATAGGCAAAGCCTAAACATCCTCTCCGGATAACCCGGATCCCTATCCCTTCCTCGCGGGCCATTTTTAGGGTTTCTACTTCCCCGTTCCTGACCTCAACAACCAACTCTTCACTGCAGGCAAAAAAAGCCTCGGCCATTTCGGCCCCGCCCTGCTTAGCTTCTGCTACAGCAACAGTCACCAGTTCTCGCTCATCCAGTCTTGCTTTGTTATTCAATCCCGGTCACCTTCTTTTTCTAAAATCCCCCCCACGATTAATTCAGGAATTCGAATCGTGGGCTGAGCATCTGAAACCGAAACCCCCTGCCCGTCCTTCCCGCAGGTTCCAATGGCAAACCCCAGATCACGTCCCACCAAGTCAATTTGTTTCAGAACTTCAGGTCCGTTTCCGGTCAGGGTTGCACCCCGTACAGGAATGGTTACTTCTCCATCTTCGATTAAATATCCCTCCGCAACCTCAAAAACGAAATCACCATTAGTAGTGTTGACCTGTCCGCCTCCCATCTTCCGGACAAGCAAACCGGCCTTGGTCTCCCTGATGATCTCATCAGGAGGGGTATCACCGGGAGCCAAATAAGTGTTAGACATCCGGGGAATCGGTCTGTTTTGAAAAGATTCTCGCCGCCCGTTTCCCGTGGGTGACGCGCCATCCCTGTTGGCAGTTACACGATCGTACATATAGCTGCATAAAACCCCTTTTTCAATTAGAATCGTGCGCTGCGCCGGATTCCCCTCATCATCGAAACGATAAGAGCCGTATTTTCCCGGCAGGGTCCCGTCGTCGATCACGGTCACTAATTCCGAGGCTACCTGCTCCCCCTTTTTTCCCGCATAAACAGACAACTTCTTCTGGACAAGGTCGGCCTCCAAACCGTGCCCGCAGGCCTCGTGGATCATGGTTCCCCCGGCCTCCCCGGCCAAAACTACGGCCATGCGCCCTGCCGGGGCACGCCGGGCATTCAACATTAAAAGGGCGCGCCGCGCCGCCCTGCGCCCCAGTTCCCAAGGTGCTTCCTTCTGATAGAGCTCTAGCCCCTCCGTCCCCCCGGCAGCTTCGAAACCAGTCTGGATAACATCCCCCTCGGCGGCAACCACATTTACGGCAAGGCGGCTCCGGATCCGTTCATCTTTTACATAAGTCCCTTCAGTACTGGCAATCATTACCTGCTGAATTACATCGCCGTAACTAACGGTTACCTGACGCACCAGTTTGTTGTCGACATTTCGTGCCGCCTCGTTGGCCGCCCGAACCAGGGCAACTTTCCCGTCAATCTCCACTTCATCAGGACGCTGCCCCACCACCAGGGAAACAGAAGGTTCCCGGTGCTCCAGCAAGACCGAAGAAACCGGATTTTCCCTGGCCGCCCGCCCTACTTGACGGGCAAGCTTGATTAAACTGTCTTTACTCAACTCATTGGTGTGGCCGTAGGCGGTGTGTTCCCCGCGCAGGACCCTGATCCCTGCTCCCTGCTCGTGGCCCGAAATCACCCGCTCGATTTTATCGGCCTCACAGCCAATCCTTGTAACTTCCTTTTGCTCGAGAAAGATTTCCGCGAAATCTCCCCCTTTTTGGGCAACCTCTAAAATATCCTCAAGATCTTCTCTAGAGAGCACTTCTCATTCCTCCAATGTTGATCCTATTTTAATTTCCATCATACTCTCGCTTTTTCCTATTGTCCACCTTTTCGGACTCCTGTATACAAAAAGCGCCCCGGCTTCGAGACCGGGAAGACGCGCAAAGACATACCAAGTTTGCAAGATTACAAGCAGGGATACGAAAGAGGCCTGTATAAATATCGCTCAAGAGGAAAATTAAAAAAAGCATGGTGAAAATTGATGCATAAGCTTGCGCGAAACTTTCTCTATGTTCCCGGAAAAAGGAGGGAAATCGTTGTTGCCGCCCCCCACCACGGGAGCATCCCTGGTTCCGATTATTTTACCAAAGAAATCGCTGCCATGCTCGCATCACACCTAGAAGCAACACTCCTGGTTGCGGACGGGTTGAGGCCTTTCGTAGACCTGAATAAAGAACCTTCTCTTGCCTCCACGCCGGAACTCCGGCAACTTTGCCATACATACCAAGAATATGCTTCGGCCGCACCAGTAGAACTTTTTCTGGAAATTCACGGACACATCCGGGGTCGTTATAACCTCGAGCTTTCTTGCGGATTTGAGCTTAATCCCTATCATCCCCTGGACAAAGAATTCGGAGAGAAACTTGCCTCCCTCCGGGCTTTGCTCCCCCAAGCCTTGAACCGGCACTGGAATAAACATCTTTTGCTGTCTCCACCATCAGTAGGACTTTTTCCCTTTGACAAAAAAGTCGTGATGCAGGCCACCAAAACGTACCTTTTCAGGAAGATCAGAGAACTACAACTCAAAGGAAGGAAAATCTTCGGTATCCACATTGAGGTTTTCCGGGACTATAAAACAGGAGATACCAACTCCCCCATCTTCGCCTGTCAGAAAGCCCTGGTTGCAGCGCTCGCGGAAAGCATCACCCGGGCCTTCCAGCTAAAAGAGCTCCGCGGTCAAAATAGCCCCGCGGGAATGAATGATTGCGCCGAAGCAACCTCTGTTCTCAATAAACGGACTACTTGAGGGGAAAGGGTGCCGGTGGCAGCGAACTCGAGCCTCTTTCCCGTTCCGGCGAAACACCGGCACCAGGCGAAACCTGCTCCGTCTGGTGCTCCGGAACCGGCGGCTGAGCCTGGTGCTCCGGAGTCCCGACAGCATCAGGGGGAAGGACACCGGGCGCGGGGGTTCCGTCCCGGACGGAGAGAAAGGGATTGCCGCGGCCCAAAAGCCAGTCCCCCAGTTCTTCGAACTTGAACTCCTCCTCGGGTTTTGGCGAGGCAAAAACAACCACCGTAAAACAGGTCGTAACAAACCCGTTGGTCAGGGAAGGGAGCTTCTCTCCGCTCTGCGCTTCCTCAAAAGCTTGGGGCTCGATC
>DAOURU010000319.1 GCA_030627585.1 Bacillota bacterium | reverse complement strand
CGGGATTAAGAAGATTATCATTCCGGCGGAGAATAAAAAGGATTTAGAGGAAATTCCCCCCAACATTAAGCGGCATCTAAGGTTTATACTCGTGCAAAAGATGGACGAAGTACTGCAGGAGGCCCTTCTTCCCCCTGCTTCTGAGAAGGCGGTACTAACAGCAGACTACAGCACGTAGAATAGGGGAAGAAGGAGGGATAAGCTGTGATGGAAAAAGAGGTTTTTCTGCAAAGAGGTTCCGGCTCCTTAAAAAAGGGGCTGGCAACCTCTTTTTTTCTCGGCGGGTCGGGCTGTCTTGCTGCTTTTCTTTACGCCGTCTTGCAGGGGGAGAGCGGAACCGCTTACCTGAGCCCTTTTTTCGGCTGGTGGCTTGCCTTGAGCTGTTTCTGCGGAGGCCTCGCGGCCGGTATCCGCGGGGGCGCCGGGTTTTGGGTTCGGTCCGCCCCAATCGGTCTCATTTTCGGTGGTTTTTTTCTCCTGCTCCTTTACGCTTTCGCTCCCGAAAGCCTGGGAGCCGGGGAATCTCTTGTTTACCTTGGGGGAGCCGCTCTTTTAAGCAGTGCCGGCGCTTTAGGAGGAGCCAACATAAAACCCGGCAAAAAAAGAAGACGGGTTGTTTCAGTTGACAAAAGTCGCGCAAAAACCGTAAAATGAACAAGGAACAAGGAGTTGACTCCTTTCGTCCCCGTTCAGGATGAAAGGAGTTTTCCGTACCATTTCCCCGGGAAAGCAGGATGCTGTGAGATATAACGAATCAATTAAGGGAGGCCGAAATGTCGGAAGGACAAGTTATTCCAACGGTTTACCATCCCCATCAGGTTGAAGAAAAGTGGTACCGGTTTTGGCTGGAAGGGCGTTTTTTCCGCGCCGGGGCGGATTGGTCGCGGAAGCCTTTTTGCATCGTGATTCCGCCTCCTAATGTGACGGGCTCCCTCCATTTGGGCCACGCCCTTAACAATACAATTCAAGATATTCTGGTACGCTGGCGCAGGATGCTGGGGGACAACACCCTGTGGCTTCCCGGAACCGATCACGCCGGAATTGCCACCCAGGCCCGCGTCGAAGAGCACCTGGCCCAGGAAGGAATCAGCAAATACGATTTGGGCCGGGAGAAGTTTTTGGAAAAGGTTTGGGCCTGGAAGGAAAACTACGGGGGAGAAATCATCGGCCAGCTCAAGCGCCTGGGTGCTTCCTGCGCCTGGGAGCGGGAGCGGTTTACAATGGATGAAGGATGCTCCCGCGCGGTAAGAGAAGTCTTCCGGCGCCTTTTTGAAAAGGGATTGATATACCGCGATAATTATATTGTGAACTGGTGCCCCAGGTGCCAGACGACGCTTTCAGATATTGAAGTTGACCACATCGAGCAAGATGCCAGGCTTTATTACCTTCGCTACCCGGGGTTGGACGGCGGCCCCGGGGTCGAGGTCGCGACAACGCGCCCTGAGACGATGCTCGGCGACACAGGAGTAGCGGTGCACCCCGCGGATGAGCGGTACGCCGGACTGATCGGGAAAAAGGTGCACCTTCCTTTGGTGAACAGGGAGATCCCTGTTGTTGCCGATGAGGCCGTGGACCCGGGGTTTGGGACCGGGGCGGTTAAGGTCACGCCGGCCCACGACCCGGTGGACTTCGAGCTGGGGCGGCGCCACCACCTCCCCAAGGTGGTGGCGATCGGCAGGGACGGAAAAATGACAGAGGCAGCCGGAAAGTACGCT
>DAOURU010000223.1 GCA_030627585.1 Bacillota bacterium | reverse complement strand
GGCCCCGGCCGAAGGGGTGAATGCCTACCGCGCTTCCCTGATCCTGAGATAGCTGGCCACGGCTGCACTACCCTCTGCCCCCGCAAGCTCGCTAGCAGCCCGCATGAGGGCGGCCTGGCGGGGCATCGCCGCTCTTACTTCAGAAGAAAGGATTGGAAACTTTTACCTCCTCATAAACCTGGCCCGGGTTAAGATCCTCTGTCAAGAGTACACCGCAACCCAACGCCTGAGCGCTGCGAATAATCATCGCGTCCCAAAACGATAGCTGGTACCGCTGTTGGATTTTAACTGCTTTCAGGATGTCGGCGGCAAGAGGGGTATGCACATGCCAGTGAGAGAGGCTAAAAATAACGCGCGACGCTTCTTCGGGCGCAAGCGGCCGGCTAACTTTTTGAGTTACGATGACGTAAAACTCCTGGAGCACCTGCACGCTGAGGCAACCGCACCGGGTTTCCCAAAAGCCGGCAACCAGCCTTTTTGCCCGGGTATGCTTTTCGCCGGCCGATTTATCGTGTGCATAAACTAAAATATTGGTATCTAAGAATTGCCGCTCACCGCTGACGCTCATGCAAGTCTCCCCTGCTCCAGCCAGCGTTCCCCCCTGTCCCCAGGTCATATTTTTCCAACTCTGCTAGATGATCCCGCTTCGCCAGGCAGTACGCATCTTCCTGGCGCGTCAGTTCCTCCAGCAAATGGCTCAAAAGTCCGGAAAGCGAGGTCCCCCGTTCAATGGCGATGTGCTTTGCCCGCCTCAGAATTTCTTTAGGAAGAGAAAGGGTGACATTCTGGTGATCCATTAAAAGCACCTCCACGTAAATAAGTGTAACACATATTAACGTACAGGTCAAACATTACGCACGTTCTACTGCTACTTTAAATCCAAGGAAGACATCTTCTTGGCTATTTTCAAAGATCGCCTGGAAGAAACGTTTGGGTACAGGAATCTATCTTTCGCTATTGCCATCTACACGTAACAGTCTAAAACCAAGGGGAGAAAGGTTCCAGGCAAAAGCTCTGTGGGTATTTCCCATAATAATACTATAGAGAGGGTCTAGAACCTGAACCGGCCTTCCCCCACCAGCTCTCGAGGAGAGCATTTTCTGCCTGATTCCGGTATGCGCGGAGGGCTCCTGTGAGGTCTTTTTCTTTAAACAGGGCAGAACCGATAACAAGAGAATTTGCTCCGGCAGCAACGACACTTTTCAGAGTGGTACGGTTAATCCCCCCGTCTACCTGAATATCTACCGGAAGCCGGGCACGAGAAATCCTTCTTCTCAATTTTCCAATCTTTCGGTACATATGGGTAATAAAATCCTGCCCTCCCCAACCCGGATTTACAGTCATCAACAAAACCAAATCGATTTCTTCAAGAACAAATTCCAGTACGTGAAGAGGAGTGGCAGGATTCAATGCCACTCCTGCCTTCAAACCCAACTTTTTTATAGCTTTAACCAGGCGGTGAAGGTGGGGGCACGCTTCGGCATGCACTGTTAAGGCGTCTCCCCCCGCGGCAGCAAAGTCTTCCAAAAAAGAGCCGGGTTCCTGGACCATTAAGTGAATATCAAAGGGAAGTTTCGTAATTTTACGGAGAGATTCTACGACAGGGGGACCAAAGGTAAGGTTTGGAACGAAGTGGCCGTCCATAATATCTAGATGCAGGGAATCGGCTCCGCCCTCTTCGAGAAGCCGGATCTGGGCCGCGAGGTTGCTAAAATCGGCTGTTAAAATAGACGGGGCAAGTTCGATCTTCATTCATATATCCGCTCCTTAGCAAGAATTTCGGAAAGCATGCTTAAATAGTTTTGGTAACGGGTGGAACTAATCATCCCCCTGTCAAGAGCAGCTTTTACCGTACAATCGGGCTCAAGCATGTGTAAACAATCGGGAAAACGGCAACCTTTCGATAATTCATTAATTTCGGAAAAATAAAAACCAAGTTCCGTTCTTTCAAGCTGGGGTAAATTTAAATTGCTAAAACCCGGCGTATCAGCCACAAAACCTCCCGCAAGAGATATAAGCTCTACATGTTTTGTTGTATGTCTTCCCCTTCTCAGCTTTTTGCTTACTTCCCCTGTTATCAAAGAAAGACCGGGCTCCAGGGCATTGAGAAGCGTAGATTTACCGGCCCCCGAAGGTCCGGCTAAAACAGAAAGTTTATTTTTCATCAAGTGGCGCAGATTTTCAAGCCCATTTCCCTGAAGTGCGGAAGTAAGAATTGTTGGATAACCCACTTTATGGTATACCGATGCTAAACCATGCGCAAATTCCTCCCCGACAAGATCTACCTTATTAAAACAGATAACTGCATCTATTTTTTCAAAGGCACATAAGACGAGGAGACGATCCAGCAATGTCAAGTCGGGTTCAGGTTGAGCCAGGGAAATAACCAGAATTGCCTGATCCACATTTGCGACAGGAGGCCGCCGCAATGCGTTTTTGCGGGGCAAAACAGCCTCAATGACACCTGTTCCGCTCTCTAAAGGAAGAAACAGCACACGATCGCCCGGCAATAAGCTTTGCTCCTGGAAGCGGAGGCGGCCGCGCCCCCGGCACCGCCAAAGCTCCGTGTTTGATTGAACAAAGTAGAATCCTCCGTATCCTTTAACGATTAATCCTTCTTGCATGAATACCTCCTCTTGCTCTTAATCTATGGTATGTTTTTTAAAGAGTTCGCCCTGGAAATATATTTGTATTTCCCCGGGACCAAAAACTGCAATTTCTTTTTTAACTTCCTCGCCTGACTGGTGAAATTGCTGGTAAACAACGCGCCTCCCCCGGACATCCTGAACGATTATTTTAACCTCTCCAGAATCGCGTACCTTCATTTCTAAAGGAACAATGCGTTGCTGCGGCCCGGGGCCCTTGCTGCGGGTGACGTTAACGGTATCGCCAGGTTGCACCGGTGTTCCCTGACTGACATTTTGACTGAAAATGATTCCCTCCGGATAGTCGAAATTTGTTTCATCTCTAATTTCCCCTAAGTCAAGCCCCAAATCGTCCAGGATTGT
>DAOURU010000336.1 GCA_030627585.1 Bacillota bacterium | reverse complement strand
TCGTCAATTTACTGCGCGAATATGAAATAAATGAAATCGGAGTGACTTTACAATACCTGCCGGAGGAAATTCAAAGCTATTTCGGAGAGGGACGGAAGTTTGGCGTCAACTTGAGATATTTTGTGGAGGATGCTCCGCTGGGGACGGCGGGAAGCGTTAAAAACGCCGCCTCCTTTTTAGATGAGACCTTCATCGTGATCAGCGGAGATGCCCTTACCGATTGCGATCTCCGAGAAGCGTTCGATTTCCATAGGGAAAAAGGCGCTCTGGCCACTCTTGTTTTGACAACGGTGACCTGCCCCCTGGAATACGGGGTTGTGATGACAAATAAAGAAGGGAAAATCACGCGCTTTTTGGAAAAACCCGGATGGGGGGAGGTTTTTAGTGACACTGTCAATACCGGAATTTACATTTTAGAGCCCAAAATCCTTGAGTACATTGAACCCGGCAAAATGGTTGATTTTTCAAAAGATCTCTACCCTCGCCTGCTGGCTGCGGGAAAGCCTTTATATGCTTTTATCACGAAGGGGTACTGGTGTGACGTCGGCACGATTGATGCTTACCTGCAGGCGCACTATGACCTGCTGGAAGGGGAGACCCGGCTTTCTTTTCCCGGAACGGAGACCGCGCCTGGCGTTTGGGTTGGCAGCGGCACTGAAATTGATCCTGCATCCGAAATCACCCCTCCTGTGGTGATCGGGGAGAATTGCGTGATCGGCCGCGGTGCCCGGATAGGGCCTTTGACGGTTTTAGGCCGGGAGGTTCGGGTTGCGGAAGGCGCTTCCGTGAAAAGGAGCGTGATCTGGGATTATGCGCGGGTGGGAGAGGGCTCTGCCTTGCGCGGCACCGTGATCGGGACGGGAGCCCGGATCAAAGCAGGCGCTGCCCTTTTTGAGGGTTCTGCCGTCGGAGACCGGACAGTTGTAGGAGAAAAGAGTGTAGTTAAATCAGGGGTTAAAATTTGGCCGGAAAAATGGCTCGAAAAAGGAACAAAACTCCGCACCAGTCTTGTTTGGGGGAATTACACACGACCCTGTGTTTTTGGTTCGCGTGGAATCAGTGGGGATTTGAATACGGAGGTTGGCACCGAATTCGCCGGCCGCCTGGGAGCTGCGCTGGGGTCTGTGGCGAGTGCACCGGCTTCACCGGCCCGGCTTTCTCTCAGCACAGATGGAAACCCGGCAACTCAAATGGTAAAACACGCGGTGCTCGCCGGTTTGATGTCTGTTGGAGCCAAGGTTGTTGATTTTGGAAATTCAATTCTCCCTGTTCACCGTTTCGGAATCCGCGCCCTCCATTTAAAAGGAGGAATCCACATCAGCCACCAGGGAGGAGAGAAGGCATCCCTGCGTTTTCTTAACGAGCAGGGGGCGGATTATTCCCGCGGCGAACAACGCAAGGTTGAGGGGATAATGAGCCGGGAGGAATACCGCCTGGCTGCTCTCGACCGGATTACAGCCCCCGAATATGTGCCTGATCTCAACCATTCTTATCTTAATTACGTTTTGGGGTTTTTGGATCAGGACATTTGCAGGCGAGCGCGGATCAGGGTAGTTGTTAATT
>DAOURU010000105.1 GCA_030627585.1 Bacillota bacterium | reverse complement strand
GGGCGCACGGAACCACCGGGGGGACGGATTTAGTTGCCCGGCTTATTTCCAAGTTTTTACCCGTTACGATGGGGCAGGCTCTTTTGGGAGCGGATTTTGTCGTAATCAGCCTGGCCGGTTTCTTTTTTAACGCCGAGTTAGCGCTCTATGCCCTCCTGGGGCTCCTGGCGACGAGCAAGGTGATTGACCTGGTTCAGGAGGGAATTAGCTACGCCAAAGCAGCTTTCATTATTTCCCGCCGCTCCGGGGAGATTGCGCAGGCGATTTTCCGGGAACTCAACCGGGGCGTAACCTCGCTGCGGGGAGAGGGGATGTATACGGGAGAAGAGCGTCCGGTCCTCCTGTGTGTGGTGGGAAAAACCGAAGAAACCCGCCTGAAGGAGGTAGTTTACGAGGTGGATGCCCGCGCCTTTGTCTTTATTACTGATGCCCACGAGGTGTTGGGGGAAGGATTCAAAATCTTCCGTTGAAGAAAAGCGACTTCGATGCCGGATTCGGAAAGGAGAAGCAGAAATGGCAGAGGTACCGGCAGAATTGGTGCAGGAATTAGAAGCAAGGGCGCGTTCTCTGCGCGCCGATGTGATCCGGATGCTGGCGGAGGCCGGCTCGGGGCACCCCGGAGGGAGTCTTTCTGCAGTTGAAATCGTGACAGCTCTTTATTTTCATGTGCTGCGCCTGAGACCGCAGCAGCCTGCGTGGCCCGACCGCGACCGCTTTATTTTAAGCAAAGGCCACGCCGCGCCCCTGCTTTACGCCGCCCTTGCGGCGCGTGGTTTTTTCCCGGCCGGGGAACTTCTCACACTCAGGAAGTTGGGGAGCCCCCTGCAGGGACACCCGGATCTCCGCAAGGTGCCCGGAGTCGAGGCTTCGACAGGCTCCCTGGGACAGGGGCTTTCTGTCGGGTTGGGAATGGCCCTCGCCGGAAAGCTCGACCGGCGGAACTACCGGGTTTACGTGCTCCTGGGTGACGGTGAGTCTCAGGAAGGGCAGGTTTGGGAGGCGGCGATGGCGGCAGCCCACTACCGCGCCGGCAATCTTACGGCCATCCTGGACTACAACGGCCTCCAGATTGACGGCCCCGTTTCTGAAGTTCTCTCCCCCCTTCCCCTGGCAGAAAAGTGGCAGGCCTTCGGCTGGGCTGTCAGGGAAATAGACGGGCACGATTTTGCTGCTCTGATTAATGCCTTCAGCTGGGCAGCAGAAGGAAGGGAGTGTCCCTCTCTGATCCTTGCCCGGACTGTGAAGGGGAAGGGCGTTTCTTTTATGGAAAACCAGGTTGACTGGCACGGCGCGGCGCCCAGCAAGGAGCAGGCCGCCCGCGCCCTTGCGGAACTGGAGGCCCGGTCCCCTTTTAAAACGACAGGCAGGCCTTCTGTTTGCCCCCAATTTGCTCCAGACACAGATGGTGAAGGGTGGATACGGAGGCCGCTGGGCGGCAGGAGGGGGGAGACACTCTTGTCCGGAGCCGAATCGAGAGCGGCGGAGAAGGCTTGCCGGTCGTGAGATGAGAATACCGGCGCGTGCCGGAAGAAGAAATTTCGGAGGTCAGGTTGTCGTGAACACAAAACAACAGGAAAAGGTCGCAACCAGAAATGCCTATGGTCGTGCCCTGGTAGAACTGGGGCGGCGTTTTCCCGAAATCGTCGTCCTCGATGCCGATTTATCAAAATCCACGAAAACACACGAATTTGCCAGGGCCTTTCCGGATCGCTTTTTCAACATGGGGATCGCGGAACAGAACCTGATGGGGACGGCTGCCGGTTTTGCCCTGGCCGGCAAGATTCCCTTTGCCAGCACCTTTGCCGTATTTGCAACAGGGCGCCCCTTTGACCAGGTGCGCAATACCATTGCTTACCCCGGGCTGAATGTTAAAATCGTTGCAACCCATGCAGGGATCACGGTTGGAGAAGACGGCGCTTCCCACCAGGCGGTTGAAGATATTGCCTTGATGCGCGCCCTGCCCAACATGACTGTAATTGTTCCTGCCGATGCCACCGAAACCGCGCGCGCCGTTGCTGCTGCCGCGGCTCACCAGGGACCTGTTTACATGCGCCTGGGCCGTCCGGCTGTGCCGGTCCTCTTCGGGGAAGATTACGAATTCCGGCTTGGTGCTGCCGCAGTCCTGAGAGAGGGCTCCGATGCGGCGATCTGCGCCACCGGGGTGATGGTTGCGGAGGCCCTTAAAGCCGCAGAACAACTGGCTGCGCAGGGGATTGAGGTTGCGGTTGCGAATATTCACACCATTAAACCCCTGGATGTCGAAACGATCGTGCATCTTGCCCGGAAGACCGGCGCTCTCGTCACCGCCGAAGAGCATACGATTTACGGCGGGCTGGGGAGCGCAGTTGCCGAGGTACTGGGAGAGCACTATCCTGTTCCGCTGGTGCGGGTTGGAATCAAAGATCGTTTTGGGGAATCGGGCGCCCCTGCGCAACTGATGGAAGCTTTTGGTTTGACAGCTTCTCACATTGTTCGCGCCGTGGAAGTTGTGCGGCGCCGCCGCGCCGAGTGGGCGGGACGCTGCCGGTAGGGCCTGTATTATCCTCATCCGGAATTTGTTGGGAAAACTGGAATCCTGCTCAACCACCGTAATCCTCCGAAGCAAAAAAAATGACAAATTCATTAATCTTGACAGGAAGTAAAAAGGAAATTCTCATTTTATGTCGAAAACAACTTCCCAAAAGGAGGTTGTTTTTTCTTATTAAAAAAATTTTAGGACTTCGGCCGACTAATTGGAGTGATCTGATTGATCCAGTTATATAATGTTTCCAAGTTTTATCCCAAGGGGATAAAGGCGCTTTCAGGAGTGACACTTCAAATCGAAAAAGGGGAATTTGTCTTTATTGTAGGACCGAGCGGGGCGGGAAAATCAACTCTGATTAAACTCATCTTTCGGGAAGAGCTTCCGACGAAAGGCCAGATCTACATCAAGGGCCGGAGCATTGTCAGAATGAAGCCGCGCGAAGTGCCTTACCTGCGCCGCCAGATCGGGATTGTTTTTCAGGATTTCCGTCTCCTGCCTGACCGGACGGTTTTTGAAAATGTCGCCTTTGCCATGCAGGTAGTCGGGGCGGGGCGCGCCGAAATTAAGCGGCGCGTCCCCGAAGTCTTGCGCCTTGCCGGCTTGACAGATCGAACCCAAATGTATCCCCGCCAGCTTTCCGGAGGGGAGCAGCAGCGGGTCGCGATCGCCCGCGCCCTTGTCAACAAGCCTGTTTTATTGATTGCCGATGAACCGACAGGAAACCTGGATCTGGATACATCTTGGGAAATCATTAATTGTCTCCAAGAAATTAACCAGCGGGGAACAACCGTCTTAATTGCAACCCACGCGCGGGAAATTGTCGATACTTTGCGGCAGCGGGTGATCGCCCTCGACCGCGGCAAAGTTGTCCGCGATGAATACCGGGGTGCTTACGCCCATGCGACTTAGGATGGCAGTCCACATCCTCCAGGAGGCCTTTCGCTCTTTGAGGCGCAACGGATGGCTGAATTTTGCCGCTGCAGGAACAACGGCTGTTTCCCTGTTCGTTTTGGGAATTTCGATTCTCCTGATTGTAAATGCGAATTACATTGCGAAAACGGTAGAATCAAATGTTGAGATCATGGTTTACCTCGAAGAGGGACTCAAGGACGAAGGGGTGGAGGCGCTCCGCATGCAGATCATGCGCCTTCCCGGAGTCAAGGAAGCGCGCTTTATCTCGAAGGAAGAAGCCCTCGCTTCTTTAGAGCGGCAGATGGGGAAAGGGAGCCAGTTGCGTGAGAGCCTGGGAGGCACCAACCCCCTCCCCGATGCCTATAAAGTCCGAACCGTTGAACCCCGGCAGGTGGTTTCGACCGCGGCTGCCATCAACCGGCTCGCCGGTGTGGAAAAGGTCCGTTACGGCCAGGGGGTTGTAGAAAAGCTGTTCCGGCTTACGTACTGGGTGCGCGCGGTCAGTTTTGGAGTCATGGGGTTCTTTGGTCTTTGCGCGGTATTTCTCATTGCAACAACGATCCGCCTCACGATGTACGCCCGGCGCCGGGAGATCAGCATTATGAAGTATGTAGGTGCGACCGATTGGTTTGTGCGCTGGCCCTTTCTCCTGGAGGGGATCATTTTAGGCGGGGGAGGCGCTCTCGCCGCGATTGGGGTTCTTTATTTTTCGTACAGTTTCCTTGCGGCGAAAATCCAGGCAGCTCTCGCCTTTTTCCCGCTTGTAAATGAAAGAAGCGTCTTGCTTCAACTTTTTGAGGGTCTCCTTACGGCAGGAGTCGGTTTAGGGGTAATCGGAAGCTATATCTCTGTCCACCGCTACCTGCGGGTTTAGGGGTTTTTTCAATTGGGAAGCTCCCAATTGCTGTCATATTTAGAGGGAGGAGAGAAGAAAGGTGAGGGGAAAGGGAGGCAAGGCCCTGGTTAGTCTGCTGCTTGGGGTAATTCTCGCCCTGGGTTCGCTCTGGCCAGGCTGGGCCTCAGAGCTGGATGAGCGCAAAAAAGAGCTTGATAAAGTGAACCAGTTGATCCAGTGGCGGAAACAGCAAATTTCCGAGACGGAGCGCAAAGAACGGAGTATTCTTCAGGAACTGGAAGGGTTGGACCGGGATATTAACCGGACCGAACAGGACCTGCAAACCCTCAATGCGAATCTGGCCACCCTCCGGGGCGCGATCAGTACTGCCGAGCAGGAACTTCAAAAAGCTACAGCAGACCTCCAGGCGCGGACGGAAATCTTGCACCAGCGCCTGCGGGATATTTATACCGAGGGGAACGTCTCTTACCTGGAGGTGCTCCTGCAGGCTGCGAGCCTGAGCGATTTTCTGACACGTTTCGATCTTATGCGGCGGATCGCCGAACAGGATGTTAACTTAATGAAAGAACTGGCAGCCGAACGCGACCTGATAGAAAAACGGAAAAAGGATTTAGAAGCGAGGCAGAAGGAGCTGGTTTTGCTCCAGGAGCGCATGCAGGTAAAGCGAACCTACCTGGCGGCGCGCAGCAAGGAGCGGAAAGCGGTACTCGGTAAACTGGAATCCCAGCGGGATGCCTGCGAGCGTGCCCTTGATGAACTTGAGGCTACCTCCCGCCGCCTGACCCGCATTATCCAGCAGCTCCAGGCAGAGCATCCATCTCTTCGCAAGGGAACGGGGCATTTTATCTGGCCGGCTCCCGGCTATCGCACTATCACTTCGG
>DAOURU010000044.1 GCA_030627585.1 Bacillota bacterium | reverse complement strand
GCACGCGTAAAAATCATAAGGGAAACAGGGGAAATCAAAGTTTTTGCTAAGAAAACAGTGGTAGAAACTGTTTCTGATCCCAGGCTTGAAATTGACCTGGTTAGTGCAAAACAAATAAACGCCGAGGCAGATTTAAGTGACACAATAGAAGTTGAAGTAACTCCCCAAAACTTCGGACGCATTGCGGCACAGACAGCAAAACAAGTTGTTGTCCAAAGAATTCGGGAGGCAGAACGGGGGCTCGTTTATGAAGAATTTTTAAGTAGAGAGGGAGACATTGTTACAGGTGTAATCCGCTGGCAAGAAGCAAAAAATGTTTATATTGATTTGGGCCGCGCCGAGGCCCTTCTTGTACCGACAGAACAAATCCCCACGGAAAAATACAACCGTGGTGATCGGATTAAAACATATGTAATTGAAGTTAAAAAAACTACAAAAGGTCCTCAAATTTTAGTTTCCCGCACTCATCCGGGACTTTTAAAGCGCCTTTTTGAGTTGGAAGTGCCTGAAATATACGAAGGAATTATTGAATTAAAAGTAGTAGCCAGAGAACCAGGTGCCCGCTCAAAAATCGCTGTTCATTCAAGAGACGAAAATGTGGACTCGGTTGGAGCCTGCGTAGGACCCAGAGGAATGCGCGTGCAGGCAATTGTTAATGAACTCCGGGGAGAAAAAATTGATATCGTAAAGTGGAACAGCAACCCAAAAGTTTTTGTTGCAAATGCTTTAAGTCCTGCTAAAGTGACTTCGGTTGAGATAAACGAAAAAGAAAAAATCGCAAAGGCTATTGTTCCTGATTATCAACTTTCTCTGGCAATCGGAAGAGAGGGACAAAATGCCCGTTTGGCAGCACGCCTTACGGGTTGGAAAATTGATATTAAAAGCGAATCCCAGGCTTGTGAAAGCGGCAATCTAGATTTTGCTGAACAGGAACATGAGGTGAAGCTTTACGATGCCTAGAGTAAAAAAAATTCCCCAACGCATCTGTGTGGGATGTCAACAAACTAAAGGGAAAAGGGAGTTAATTCGGATCGTTCGAACGCCCGAACTTGAGGTAGTGATTGATCCAACCGGAAAACGGTCTGGTCGGGGGGCTTATTTGTGCCGGGATCCAAGGTGCCTGGAGGCCGCGCTTGCAGGTAAACACCTCCAACGGGCTTTACGTGTGGAACTTCCAGGAGAAATTATTGAAGACCTGAAAAAACTCTTTCAGGTGAAGTAAAATGACATCCCTTTTCTCTTTGTTGGGGCTTGCAAAACGAGCAGGCAGGCTTGCTTCTGGGTTCACTATTTGCCTTCATGCCATCTCCCTTAAAAAAGCCCGACTTGTCGTCCTCGCAGAGGATACAGGCAGAAGCAGGGAGAAGGTAATTAAAGCTTGCCTTGCGAAGCAGGTGCCTTTTGTTGAATTTGGATCTAAACAGCAATTTCTCAAGTTCCTGGGGCAATCTTCGTGTATCTGGGCAATTCTTTGTGATGAGATAGCTCAAAATTTTCTTAAAAATATAGAAATTAAAAAAGAAACAAATAAACTTGATTAAATGGGGGTGATTTAATGGCAAAAACTCGCATCCATGAACTAGCAAAAGAATTAGAAATGAACAGCAAGGATCTTCTTGCCCGCTTACATCAAATGGGGTTAACGGCGAAAAACCATATGAGCACTTTAGAAGAAGAAGAGGTTAGAAGAGTTAAAGAAATATTTGGTAAAAAAGATCTTGCGAAATCCCCAAAGGAAACCCATAAAGAATCAAAAAAGAATCAAGGGCCTCAAGTTGCGAAACAACTCGAGTTCAACAAAGAAGAATATCGGAGGCGAGCTTTGGCGCGTAAAGAGGAGCGGCGGCGTTCACAAGAACAAACCCAACGCAAGCTTCTTTCAAAGGTGGCGACATTCTCTTCTCGCAGTCACGGGAAAAGAAAACGCAAAGGGTCAAACCGCATTTCCAGCGAAGTACCTCAAACAAAAATTACGATTGGAAGCCACATTACTCCCCAAGAGCTGGCTGATCACTTAAAAGTTTCCAGAAATGAGGTAGTCAAAAAATTAATTGAATTAGGGGTAATGGCGTCATTAAATCAAGAAATAGACAGTGATACAACAATATTAGTTGCAGAAGAGTTTGGAGCAGAAGTTGAAGTTTCGAAAGAGACTGCAAAGTTAGAAACGCTTCTGGAAGATGAACCTGATGAACCTGAACAACTTGAACCTAAACCACCCGTTATTACTGTAATGGGACATGTGGACCACGGGAAAACATCTCTCCTGGACGCCATTCGGCGAACTAATGTGATCGCGACAGAAGCGGGTGGGATTACTCAACACATCGGCGCTTATCAAGTTGAATTAAAAGGCAAGAAAATCACCTTTCTTGATACACCCGGCCATGAAGCTTTTACTGCGATGCGGGCACGGGGAGCTAAAGTTACTGATATTGCTATTTTAGTAGTAGCCGCCGACGATGGCGTAATGCCGCAGACCGTAGAGGCAATTAACCACGCAAAAGCGGCCCAGGTATCAATTGTAGTTGCAATTAATAAAATTGATAAACCTCAATCAAATCCAGAACGAATAAAGCAGCAACTCGCAGAATACGGTCTTGTACCGGAAGAATGGGGTGGAGAAACAATTTGTGTCCCTGTTTCTGCCGTAACTAAAGAAGGTTTAGACCAGTTATTAGAAATGGTTTTGCTTGTGGCAGAAATGGAGGAATTAAAAGCCAACCCCCGCCGACCGGCACGAGGAACTGTAATTGAAGCCCAATTGGATAAAGGGAGAGGCCCGGTAGCTACAGTGTTAATTCAAAAGGGAACGCTTGAAATCGGCGATTATGTTCTCGCTGGTACCGCCCACGGAAGAGTAAGAGCAATGATGGATTTTAAAGGCCGGAGAATTAAAAAAGCACCCCCTGCAACGCCGGTGGAAATTTTAGGTCTTTCCGAGGTACCTAATGCAGGAGATCCCTTTTATGCCGTTCACGATGAAAAGCTAGCCCGTCAAATTGTAGAAGAAAGAATTAAACAAAAGCGCCAGGATGCTTTAACACCTGGGAAAGTTACTTTGGAAGATCTCTTCAAACAGATTCAGGAAGGCAAAGTGAAGGAATTAAATCTCATTGTTAAAGCCGATGTCCAGGGATCCGTAGAAGCTCTTATCCAGGCGCTTACAAAATTGAATACCCCGGAAGTGAAAATCAACCTCATTCATTCCGGCGTAGGAGCAATTACGGAAACAGATGTTATGCTTGCAAGCGCCTCCAGCGGCCTGATTATTGGCTTTAATGTTCGGCCTGATAGTAATGCTAAAAAGGCCGCAGAATCGCAACAAGTAGAAATTCGGCTCTACCGTGTGATCTATGAAGCTGTTGACGACATTAAAGCCGCGCTGGAAGGGCTCTTAGAACCCGAGTTAAAAGAAGTTACCCTGGGCCGGGCCGAGGTAAGAGATACCTTCCGCATTCCAAAAGTAGGAGTAGTAGCAGGATGCTATGTTTCCGAAGGAAAAGTGGTTAGAAACAGCAGGGCTCGGGTGATTCGTGATGGTATAGTCATTTATGAAGGGAGTATTTCTTCCCTGAAACGCTTTAAAGATGACGTCCGCGAAGTAGCACAGGGGTACGAGTGCGGAATCGGATTTGATAAATTTCAAGATCTTAAACAAGGTGACATCTTGGAGGTATACACCATTGAAGAGGTAAAAAGGGTGCTCCAATCTTAAAAAGGGTGAGTAAAGTGAGCTTCCGTCTAAGTCGGCTTGCAGAAGAAATTAAACGCGAAGTAACAGACATACTCCGGCTCCAACTGAAAGATCCCCGTATAAGCAAATTTACCAGCATTACAGACGTAGAAGTTTCTAAAGACCTGCGCCATGCAAAAATGTTCGTAAGTGTTTTTGGGTCTGAAGCCGACCGGAGTAGAACGTTGGAAGGGCTAAAAAGCGCAAGCGGTTTTATTCGGTCGGAACTCGGAAAAAGAATACGTTTGCGCTATCTCCCCCAGCTTTCTTTCTATCTTGATTCTTCGATTCAGCAGGGAATTAAGATTTCTCAAATTATCCGCGAGGTTAGGAACGAGGGGGCCGGGGATCATGAAAAGCCATCATAAGGAAGCAGCAAACACCTTTTGGAAAAACAACGAATTTCTGATTACTTCCCATTTACATCCTGATGGCGATGCGGTGGGTTCGCTGCTTGGTCTCGGATTAGCCTTAAAAAGTTTAGGTAAAAGGGTCGTCGAGTTAATTTCTCCCCATCCTATCTCGGAACATTATCAATTTCTCCCGGGCAGCGAATTTATCCAACTCCCCGGCAATTTAACAAAGCAGCGTTTTGATGTGGGCATTGTCCTGGACTGTACAGAACTAAATCGGGCCGGAAAAGAACTAGAAAAAATTTTAAGAAATTGTGAAAACGTGGTTAATATTGATCACCATATCAGCAATAAAAACTTTGGAAACGTTAATATTGTGGACCCCGGAGCCGCTGCAACCGGGGAAGTAATCGTTGACATCCTCAAAGAGATGGAAATTCAAATCACTCCGGATGTTGCCACCAATCTTTACGTTGCCTTAATTACCGATACAGGATCCTTTCAGTACCAGAACACAACGCCTAAGAGTTACCGAACCGCAGCATTCCTTTTGGAACACGGAGCAGCCCAGGGACAAATTCAACAATTTTTAAACGAACATCGTTCTTTAACCAGCCTGCGCTTATTAGAAAAAAGTCTGGGTACCCTTTCCATTAGTGAGAACGGATTGACTGCCTGGATGACAGTTTCTCAAAAGTTCCTGCATGAACTCGGAGGCAAGATTGAAGATTGCGAAGGTTTTATTAATTACCCGAAATCTTTGGTTGGAGTAGAAGTTGGAATCCTCTTCAAGGAGCTTAATAATAACGAAATTAAAGTTGGATTTCGGTCGAAAAACTTTTTAGATGTAAATCAACTTGCTGCCTGTTTTGGGGGTGGTGGTCATGAACGGGCAGCGGGCTGTACAATTTGGGGGCCTTTAAAAGAAGTGGAAAGAAAAGTAATTCAAACAACCGAAAAATTTCTCACCCAAAGCAGGAAAGGGAAATAATCAATATGGATGGATTAATTAATGTCCTTAAGCCGCCGGGAATGACCTCCCATGATTTAGTGCTATATTTCCGAAGATTATTTGACATTCGGAAAGTGGGACATACAGGTACACTTGATCCAGGGGCTGCGGGAGTGCTGCCGATTTGTCTTGGACAAGGAACGCGCGTTGCAGAATATCTAATGGACAAACCCAAGCGTTACAGAGCAGAAATGACTCTTGGGATATGCACTGAAACCCATGATGCCGGCGGCAAAATCACCCATAGGGAGTCGTCGGTTCGAGTAGAACATAAACAGCTTGAGGAAATTTTTCAGAGTTTAACTGGAGAAATTAAACAAGTTCCTCCGATGGTTTCGGCAGTGCATTGTCAGGGGAAAAGGCTCTACCAACTGGCACGGCAGGGTAAAACAGTAGAGCGTAAAGCGCGCCGGGTATTTATCTATTCTCTAGAAATTCTCCGGTTTGACAATCACCTCCGATATCCCTGCATTTTATTCGATATTTTATGTTCGAAAGGAACTTACGTGAGAAGTATTTGTGCTGAAGTTGGTGAAAGATTAGGTTGTGGCGCCTACCTTTCTTTTTTAATCCGCACCGCAAGCGGACCCTTCCATCTTGAAAACGCATTTACTTTAGAAGAAATTGAAGAGTTCTGGAAAAAACAAGACTATACTTTTCTTCTTCCCGTAGATTATGCGTTGCAAGATTTACCTGCCTTTACGGTCAAAGAACAGACAATACACAACATAATTAACGGACTGCCGCTTGCTCCTTCCGGAATTATGGGAGGAGTTGGCAACAACAACTTGCCCCTCCTTGTTCGCCTTTATGCACCGAACGGAATTTTTCTGGCTTTGGGGGAATACCAAAGCAAACAAGGAGGAAAATGGTTTTATAAGCCGAAAAAGGTCTTTCGTTTCTGGCAAAAACAAAAGAACTCGTAAAAAGGGGTTTCAACATGGAGGTTATTGAAAGATTAGATTCTGTTCCTTTTCCTGATAAAAAGCTGGTTGTGGCACTTGGTAATTTTGATGGAGTTCATCTTGGGCACCAGCACTTGATACGTGAAATGGTGAAATTTTCGCAGCAGACAAGCACTATCCCGGCTGTGCTACTTTTTCACCCCCACCCTCAAAAAATCCTAAACTCTAAAAAAGCGCCGAAAATGATTCTCGATTTGAAAAAAAAGATTGATTTACTTGAGTTATTGGGTATTAAAGTAGCTTTTATTATTCCCTTTAACCTTGATTTAGCTTTTCTTGGCCCCGAACAGTTTATCGAGGGCATTCTAATTAATAAACTGAGAGCCTTAGGGATATATGTCGGCTTTAATTACCGTTTTGGTCGAAACGCCGCAGGAACAACAGAATTATTGGTTCGATATGGAAAAAAATATAATTTTTTTGTTGCCGTTATTCCTCCCGTTAAGGTTCAGGGCGCGCCGGTCAGCAGCACCGCGATCCGGACTGCCCTCGAAAGAGGTGATATCAGCCAGGCGAAACAATTATTGGGATACTGGCCCCTCATAAGAGGGATCGTTGTTCAAGGAGAGCAACGAGGAAGGTCGCTTGGATTCCCTACATCAAATATTGATTTGCCGTCCGACCTGATCCTTCCCGGTTCTGGAGTCTATGCAGGGAAGGCTTGCTTGGAGAAAAAGCAATTCCCGGCGGTTTTAAATATCGGTTGCCGTCCGACTTTTGCCGGAACCGGGGAACAACTTATTGAAGCCCACTTATTAGGTTACCGGGGGTTTGCTTATGGCAAAGAAATTGAAGTGATATTATATGAAAGATTACGGGATGAACAAAAATTTAATAATATTCACGATTTAGTGCAACAAATTAAAAAAGATATTCAGCAGGCTGCTGTAATTTACGAGAAACAAAAGGGCTCCTTTAGTCTCCTGTAAAAACAGGTATAATCTTCACCTTTGCTCCGTATATTTCGGTAGTAGGTAAGCCTCCCTGCTTGCAGAACAAAGATTTACATAAGCATTAAACTGTGATAAACTATGATAAGATAATATTAATAAATTAACTGGTTAAGTGGTGTTTTACAGATAGGGGGAATATACTTGGGGCTTCCGGTGATAGACGAGTATCACCAGGATCTCAAAAAAATCGTGCAGCGAATTTCTCATATATGTATGAGTGAAGAATTTCTCGCCCTAAAAAAAGAATTAGAAACGATTTATACCTGTTGCGACGCCGAACACGCATCGATTCTTGCCTTTCAAGATGCTCTTTACGCATTAATCGCCCAGGAGGAGTTGGATTTCCGTCAATTTCAGGTTTAGGGTGAGGGGTGTGATGCTCATGAAAGTAATTATTACAGAACATGCAAAAAAAAGGCTAAATGATCTTCGTCAAGAAAAAATAACTGTAGAGGACATTACCAGGACCGCAAGAGAAATTTCTGCACAGGTTCCAAGCGCTGCAAGATTTCGTGGATTCTTTGCGAAATCAGGCCGGATGTTCGATCTAGTAGTGAAGGACATTCCCACAGGGCGGCTTGTAATTACAATTATTGGAAAGTAACGAATGAAAAATACTATCCAAGATGATAACG
>DAOURU010000222.1 GCA_030627585.1 Bacillota bacterium | reverse complement strand
GCAAGGCAAATCCCAAGCTGAAACTGGGAATTTGCGGGGAGCACGGGGGAGAGCCCGGCTCCATTGAATTCTGCCACCTCGTTGGACTCGATTATGTGAGCTGCTCCCCGTTCCGCGTGCCTATCGCCCGGTTTGCGGCTGCGCAGGCGGCAATCAATAACAAATAACGAAAAAATTATTTGCATTTTGCCTCTTTTGCGTCCTTTTGCCTCAAAAACCTTAAAGCCGGCGCCGGGAGATTGGTGCTGGTTTTTCATTTTTCCGTCTGGATGCTGAATGCCGTCTTTAAAACGCTGAACATGGCATTGAAATTGCTCTTTTTTGAGAATTTTTTATGCAGGAACCAAAACAAAGAAGAAAGTATATAATAAATTAGCGCATTTTGCTTTTTATAAGTGAGAATCTTTATGTTTATATCGAGCCATGGAGGTGGATGGATTGTTTATCTTAGGAATCAACGGGAGCCCCAACAAGGACGGCAATACTGCGTACCTCCTGCAGGAAGGATTGGCGGTGGCCCGCGAGTTGGGTGCAGAAACACAGTTAATCCACGTGAGCGAGGCTCTCGCCGGCCTGGAGGTGCCTTTTTGCGAAAATTGCTCTTCTCCCTGCGAGGGAAGCTGCGGAGAAGAGAATAAATTCGGGGCGGCGCTTGATCTCCTGCGCACTGCAGACGGTTTAATTGTGGGAAGCCCGGTTTACTTCGGGACGATTTCGGGTCAATTAAAGGCGTTTTGGGATCAAACCAGGGTGCTGCGGGGTGAAAAGGCCCTCTTAAATGTTGTCGGCGGGGGTGTTACGGTAGCCGCAGCCCGCTTCGGGGGGCAGGAAGCTGCCCTGAAGGCGATTCACGACCTGATGCTGGTGCAGGGGATGATTGTGGTGGGAGACGGCCACCGGGATTACGACTGTGGCCACCAGGGCGCCTGCGCCCAGCGCCCTTCGAGGCAGGACGCAAACGGGATCAACCGCACGCGTATTCTGGCGCGGCGCATTGTCGAAGTGGCCGAAGCGACCCGCGGTTTGAGGTTCCGTTAGGGGGGTTGCCTTTGAAAGAGCGGTTATGCGCCCGGAACGAGGTTGAAAGGCGGGAGGCCGGTTACCTCTCCCGCTATGCTGTTTTGAGCGCCCGCACGCGCGGGCGCGCTTTTCCCGAGGAGCCGTGTCTTGTTCGCACCGAATTCCAGCGCGACCGCGACCGCATCATTCACTCTAAGGCCTTCCGTCGTCTGAAACATAAAACCCAGGTTTTTATCGCACCGGAGGGGGACCATTACCGTACCCGGCTTACCCATACTTTAGAGGTCGCCCAGATCGCCCGCACCGTTGCCCGCGCCCTCAGGCTCAACGAAGACCTTACGGAAGCAATCGCCCTGGGGCATGACCTCGGCCATACCCCCTTCGGGCACGCCGGGGAAGAGGTCCTCAATAAAGTCTTTCCTCCAGGGTTCCGCCATAACGAGCAGAGCTTGCGGATTGTCGAAAAATTGGAAGGAGATAAGGGGCTCAATCTGACCTGGGAAGTACGGGACGGAATTTTGAATCATACAGGACCAGGGAAGCCCGCCACGCTTGAGGGCCGGATTGTCAAGATTGCAGACCGCATTGCCTATATCAATCACGATATAGATGATGCCATCCGGGCGGGAATTATCGGGGTTGCAGATTTGCCCCGGGAAAGTATCCAAATTCTGGGGGATCGCCATAAAACAAGAATTAACACAATGGTGCTGGATTTGATCGAACAGAGTTGGGACAAGCCTGAGATCGCCATGAGCGAGACTGTCCGGCAGGCAACAGATGAACTTCGCAATTTTCTTTTTCAGCATGTTTATATTGGTTCCCTGGCAAAGAAGGAAGAGCAAAAGGCGCGGCGAATTATTAAAATCCTGTACCAGTATTATCTTGAGAATCCGGCCTCCCTCCCCCTGGAGCAGCAGAAAAAAGCTGAAAGAGAGGGGCTTGCCCGCTGTGTTGTCGACTATGTGGCAGGAATGACAGACAGGTTTGCGATCAAAACTTTTGAAAATTATTTTCTCCCCCTGCCCTGGGCAGACGCCTGAAGCAGGGAGGAATTTGCAAAGTCCTGGAGGCAAAGAAGGAGATAAAAGGAAGGATGGCGAACTAAACCTTAGAGAAGCCAACTTCAAGGTCAACTTAAAAGGAACAGGTGGTCGCGCATGCCGGGTCCTATTCCCGAGGAGTTTGTGGAAACCGTTCGCAATAGGATCGACATTGTGGAATTAATCAGCGAGTACGTGGTGTTAAAGAGAACAGGCCAGAACTACGTAGCTCTTTGCCCTTTTCACGCGGAAAAAACCCCGTCTTTTACCGTATCACCCGCGAAGCAGATTTTTTACTGCTTTGGCTGTGGTGCGGGGGGGAATGCCTTCACTTTTTTAATGAAAAAGGATCACCTTACCTTTCCGGAAGCTATTGAGGCGCTGGCGCACCGCCTTGGACTGGTTGTGCCCCGTTCTCGTGAGACCAGAGAGGAGAGGAACCTCCGGGAGGAGTATTATGAGTTAAATGCCCGGGCGGCGGACTTTTATCATAGAATATTACAGGATGCAGAAGCGGGGGAAAGCGGGCGTGTCTATTTAAAAGAGCGGGGGGTGGCGCCTGAAGCCTGGGAAAGATTTTCGCTCGGTTTTGCTCCGGACGCCGGTACGGCTCTCCTGGAGTTTCTCGAGGGAAAGGGTTATTCCCGGAACACCCTTGCGCGGGCAGGGTTGATTGTCACCCGGCAGGGGGCCAGCCAGGACCGCTTCCGGGGGCGCATTATTTTTCCTATTTTCGACCCCCAGGGCCGCTGTCTGGGCTTTGGGGGAAGGGCGCTGGGGGAGGAACACCCCAAGTATCTGAATTCCCCCGAGACTTTTGTTTTCAACAAAAGCCGCAACCTCTACGGACTCAACCTGGCCGTTCCTGAGATCCGGGAAAAGGGACGGGTTCTGGTAGTGGAGGGTTATTTAGATTGCATTACCGCGCACCAGTATGGCTTTTCAAATACGTGCGCGGTGCTGG
>DAOURU010000324.1 GCA_030627585.1 Bacillota bacterium | reverse complement strand
TCAACAAAATACTGCGAGTGCCGGTAGTTCTCCATATTTCGGTAATCCTGCTTCCCTTTTAAAAAGCCGTCATGACCGGTTAAGACGAGAATATCAGGGCGTTCTTCCCGCAGATAACGATAAACGAGGGCCGGCTGCTCCCGTTCCGGAACATGGAGGGCGCGGCACGGAACATCCAATTGAAGGTAGGTGTGGAGACAGAGTTCGCGGTATTCGCGGTCACCGTCTAAATGGAGCACCCGGCCCGGTAATTCAAAAAAATTCAAATTCGCCTCCTTCTTACCGTTGCGAAGGATGGTTGCCTGTCTTAGACGGGATTGACGGGTAAGTGCCTGGCGTACAAATTCTCCCTGCTTTTTGGCAAATTCACGCCGGTAAAAATTAATCTCGGTGATATTCTTTTTCTCCAAATCATCTATAGGAGCATCGGCACAAAGGCGAACGAAAAGACCTCTCAGCAAGGCACGGGCTCTCTCTCCCTCTTGGGAAATTGCCTCGACGCGAAAAAAGATATCTCCGCCATAGGATTTTCGCGTCACTACATCACCTATCCTCACCTCTTTCACCAGACCACCCCCAGTGCTACCAATATTTCCCTGCCTTATCTTATGTCCGAACTCCACAAAAGGTACCAATAAAAAACCCTCCCGTTCGGGAGGGTTTACCGCTTTCCTCCTTGTTCTACTTGGTGTATTTATCCGCAACCTTGGAAGCCCCGCAGGAATCTGGTTTTATTTTTGCATCAAAACCGCTGCCCACAATCATTCCCACAATATCTCGAATCAGGTCCTTCGTTTCTCCATTCCGACCGATGTCCACGTGAATCTCCAAATCGAGGTCGGTGAAACCCCGTTCGGCAAGGCTCTGGGCTAGTTTATTGGCAATCTCAAGGCTTAAGGCCGCTTCGTAGAAGATCTTCTGGCGCAGGCTCTTGATTTTCTGGTGCATCTTGCGGCGGTAAAAATAGCGCGCACCCTTTCCCACCCGGTGGACAACCAGCGCCGTGACGAAATGCGTCTCGTCCCGTACGTGGGAATCGGTCCCGATGATAATTTTATAAGAAAAATTGGAATCACTTGTTACGTAGTCAAGGAGATCGGTAACAATTTCGTCCCACGTCATAATACCCTTGCTTGGACTAATAAAGCACATTTTGAGCCTTCCTTTCCTGAACACGGAGCAAAGCGTTCGTTAAAACGGCAAATTCAGCCAGAGCGAGGGTTTCCCCCCGGCGGCCGGGAGCAATTTGTGCCTCTTGAAAAATGTCTTCTGCTTCAAGGCCGGGCTTCAAAAGCCCGGCTTCCAATAAAGCGTTCCGGAGCGTTTTGCGGCGGTAGCGAAAAGCAGCTCTTACAACCTGAAAAAAGAACTGCTCATTTTTCACCTCTACCGCCGGCCGGACGCGGCGGCGCAGCCTGATAACCGCTGAAGTCACCTCCGGGGGCGGAAAAAAAGCCCGGCAGGCAACCGTAAATAAGAGTTCCGGTTCTGCGTAATACTGAACTGCCACAGAGAGAGAGCCGTAATCCTTTCCTCCCGGTCTTGCCGTGAGGCGCGCCGCTACCTCCCGCTGGACCATAAAAACAAAGAGTTCCGTACGGAACCCCCTGTCAAGCAAACGCAAAATCAGCGGACTTGTTAAATAGTAAGGGAGGTTCCCTACCACCTTGTA
>DAOURU010000112.1 GCA_030627585.1 Bacillota bacterium | reverse complement strand
TTTGATTATGGGGATTCTGAATATTACACCCGACTCCTTTTCAGATGGGGGGAAATACACCGGAGTCGATGCCGCCGTAGCCCATGCCCGGGAAATGGTCGCGGCGGGAGCCGACATCATTGATTTGGGAGGGGAATCGACCCGCTTGCAGGCAAATCCGACCGTTTACGCCGACTCCTCCCGCCCGTGGTCGTGGGAACCCCTTCCGGTGGAAGAGGAACTCAGGAGGGTCATCCCCGTCCTCGAAAGACTTCTTGAGGAGATCGAGGTCCCCATTTCTGTTGATACCTATAAGGTTGAGACAGCAAGAGCGGTCCTCAAAGCCGGGGCGCACATGATCAATGATGTCTGGGGTTTTCAGTATAACCCCGGGCTTGCGGAAGCGGCAGCACAGTTCGATGTTCCTGTGATCCTGATGCATAACCAGGAAGGAACTGAATACCGCGATTTGATGGGCGATATCATTGCTTTCTTAAGAAGGAGCATTGAGATTGCGGAAGCTGCCGGGGTCCGGCCGGAACAGATCATTATTGACCCCGGGATAGGTTTTGGAAAAACGACAGCGCAGAACCTGGAGGTGCTGCGACGCTTCGGGGAACTCCGCTCCCTGGGAAAGCCGATTCTGTTCGGGACTTCCAGGAAATCAGTAATCGGGAACACTTTAAATCTCCCTGTGGACGAAAGGCTGGAGGGGACGGCAGCGACGGTCGCCTGGGGGATCAGCCAGGGCGCTGCCATCGTCCGCGTGCACGATGTTAAGGAGATGACACGGGTCGCCCGGATGATTGACGCCATCATCCAGAGTTGACCCGGGGCAAACGGAGGCGGTAATAATGCAACACCCTCCTGATAAAATCATTTTGAGCGGGATGGAATTTTACGGCTACCACGGGGCGCTTCCCGCGGAGCAGGAATTGGGGCAGCGCTTCATTGTGGATTTAGAAATCTCCTGCCGCCTCGATTTTCCGGCCCGCCTTGATGAATTGGGGGAAACCATTGACTACAGTGAAGTTTTTGATTTAGTTGCCGGGATTGTGCAGGAAGAGCGCTATAACCTGATCGAGGCTTTGGCGGAGCGGATTGCGCGGGTGATTCTGGATAAATACTCCGCAGAAGAGGTTCTGGTGCGGGTTAAAAAACCCCATGCCCCTTTAGGCGGTGTTTTTTCCCACGTGGGAGTGGAAATCAGGAGGGGGCGGGTCCGCGCGTAATGGGTCCGCGCGTAATGAAGGAAAAATCTTTTGCCAAGCGGCACCGCGCCTATTTAGGACTCGGCTCTAACCTCGGTGATCGGGGGGCCTACCTCAAGATGGCCCTTCAGGCGCTCGACTCCCATCCCCGAATTCAGATCACCCGCACCTCTTCTGTTTACGAATCTGAACCGGTGGGCTTTTTGGACCAGGAGTGGTTTCTCAACCAGGTGGTCGAAATCGAAACGAGCCTTTCCCCTCACGCTCTCCTCCACGTGCTCCAGGAGATTGAAAACCGGTTGGGAAGAGAGCGGGAAATCAGGTGGGGCCCCCGCGTGATCGATCTTGACCTTTTGCTCTTTGAAAACCGGCTGCTTTCGAATTCTGAACTTACCGTTCCCCACCCCCGGATGTACGAGCGAAATTTTGTTTTAGTTCCCTTAAATGAAATCGCCCCAAATTTTCTTCACCCGGACGGGAGGTCTACGCAGGAGCACTTGCGCGAGCACCTGAAAAAACGCCGGGGGAAAAAATCAGGTTACTTCGCGAAAACCCTGATGATATAATCAAAATAAAGCAGTGAAAAAAAGCGTAAAATTGTGCAGATAGTGCACGGCGAAAGTTTTCGCGGTGTGGCAAGCCTGGATAGGAACGGGGGAGACCTATACCGGGCATGATGCCGCAGGTTCTTTTTTCAGCCGACCGCTTGTACCTGGGAGAGGACTGAGACGGAAGGCAAGGAATTGAAAGGGAATTCTTGGGCCTTCTGCTTTCCAGCCAGAAGGCTGTTTATTTTTCCGGGAACTATTAAATAAAGGCAGGGTGAACAAAGGAGGTGAACAAAGGAATGGAAGAAAGGAAAACAAAAATAGGATTTATCGGTGCAGGAAAAGTCGGTTCGGCGCTGGCGCTGCTGCTGCAACAGGCCGGTTATGAAATTGTGGGAATCGCCAGCCGGACCCGCGTCTCGGCCGAAAACCTTGCAAACCGCCTGGGCTGCCCGGTTCTTACGGCGGCGGACGTTGCCCGGAGGGCAGGGGGGCTCTTTTTGACCACAACAGATGATGCCGTCCCCTCCGTTGTTGCCCGGCTTGGCCAGGCCGGGGCCTTTTATGCCGGCCAGATCGTCCTGCATACGAGCGGCGCCCTCACTTCCGAAGCTTTAAAACCGGCCGCGAAACAGGGAGCCTTCACCCTTTCCCTCCATCCCCTCCAGTCTTTTGCCAGTGTAGAGCAGGCCCTTACGGTGCTGCCGGGCTCCTTTTTTAGTATTGAAGGGGACGCGAGGGGTTTTTCTTTTGCCCGGGAAATTATCGCAAAGTTAGAAGGAAAGTATTTCTTCCTTGATGCCGAGGCCAAAGTTCTTTATCACGCCGCTGCCTGTACGGCTTCGAATTACTTTGTGAGCCTTCTTGCCTGCAGCCTGGATCTTCTGGCAGCCGCGGGAATCCCCGCGGAGATGCGGCTCCCTGCTCTCCTTCCCCTGATCAGGGGAACGCTTGACAATATTGATGCGCTGGGGATTCCGGCTGCTTTAACAGGGCCCATTTCCCGGGGGGACCGGGGCACGGTTGAAAAACATCTCGCGGCTTTGAAAGATTTACCCGAACAGCTTCAGGTTTACGCCAGTCTTGGTATTTTTACTGCCGGTGTCGCCCGCGCTAAGGGAACGATTGACGGCCAACAGGCCGGGGCAATCAGAGCCCTGCTTGAAGGGGCACGCGGTTCCTCAAGCAAACCCGCGGCGTTGCGGTAACGCTTAATACGCTTAGTAACGCTTAATACACTTAAGGAGGAGTAAGAATGGCACGTGTCACTACAGCATCTTTGCAAGAAATGAAGGCCAAAGGCGAAAAGATTACTCTGTTAACCGCGTATGATTACCCGATGGCGCGCCTGCTCGACGAAGCGGGGATTGACATCCTGCTGGTAGGTGATTCGGTGGGCAATGTCGTTCTGGGGTACGAAAACACCCTGCCTGTTACGATGGACGAAATGATCCACCACACAAAAGCCGTGGCACGCGGTGCCAAGCGGGCTCTTGTTGTAGGTGACATGCCCTTTCTATCTTATCAGATCAGCATTTCTGAAGCGGTTCGGAATGGGGGTCGCTTTCTGCAGGAAGCCGGCGCGCAGGCGGTGAAGCTGGAAGGGGGGAAGGAACGGGCCGAAACAGTGCAGGCTCTTGTGGAGACCGGAATCCCTGTCCTGGGCCACCTCGGCCTGACCCCCCAGTCGGTTCATCAATTGGGGGGGTACCGCGTCCAGGGGCGGAATGAAGAAGCCGCCCGGCGCCTGATTGAAGATGCCCTCGCTTTGGAGGAAGCAGGGATTTTTGCGCTGGTCTTGGAATGTATCCCTGCAAAGCTTGCAGCAGAAGTCACCTCCCGGCTCCGCGTCCCCACACTGGGGATTGGAGCGGGCCCCGCTTGCGACGGCCAGGTTTTGGTTACCCATGACCTGCTGGGTTTCACAGTGAGGAAGGTTCCAAAATTTGTGAAACGATACGTCAATTTATACGAAGAGATCCTGAATGCGGTTGGCAGTTTTCGGGCTGAAGTAAAAGAAAGAAAATTTCCGGCGCCGGAACACTGCTACGATTTCCCCGAATAAAAGGGGACAGCAAATAATTAAGTGCGGGGTCAGTGAGAACCGGAAGAGGAGAGACTGTGGGATGAAAGTTGTTGCGAGTGTCAAGGAAATGCAGGAAATCGCCTTAAAATTGCGAAGAGAGGGGAAGAACGTCGGCTTTGTGCCCACCATGGGCTATCTTCACGCGGGACACTTGAGCCTTGTGAAAAATGCCCGCGCGGAGTGCGACGTTGTCGTCATGAGCATCTTTGTCAACCCTTTGCAGTTCGGGCCGCAGGAGGATTTCGCCGTATACCCCCGCGCTCTTGAACGCGATTTAGAACTGGCGCGGGCAGAAGGGGTTGCTTATGTCTTTGCGCCTGCTGAAGAAGAGATGTACCCGGAGGGCTACTGTACGCATGTTGAGGTCACAGGACCCCTTACGGAGAAGATGTGCGGCCGCTCCCGCCCCGGCCACTTTCGCGGGGTAACGACTGTGGTTTTGAAGCTTTTTCAAGTCGTTCAGCCCGTGCGCGCCTATTTCGGTCAGAAAGATGCCCAGCAGGCTCTGGTAATCAAAAAAATGTGCCGGGACCTAAATGTTCCCGTAGAAATTGTTACCTGCCCCATTGTACGCGAGGGAGACGGCCTGGCTTTGAGTTCCCGCAATGTCTATTTAAGCGCCTCAGAAAGGGAGGCCGCGCTTGCCCTGCCCCGGGCGCTTGAAGCCGGACGCCAGCTGGTGGCAAAAGGGGAGCACGATCCTCAAAAGGTGCGCGCAAAAATCCTTGCAGTACTTACAGATTCCCCCCTGGTCGAGGTGGATTATGTAGAGGTATGCGACGGCCAAAATTTATCAGATTTGGATCAATTGGCAGGGCCGGTCCTGCTCGCGGCAGCGGTCCGGGTTGGAAAAACGAGGCTGATTGACAACATTTACCTGGAGGTGCACCATGTTCCGAACCATGTTGAAATCTAAAATTCACCGGGCGGTCCTCACCTGTGCCGATTTAAATTACATCGGAAGCATTACCATTGACCGCGACCTGATGGATGCGGCGGATATTTTACCCTATGAAAAGGTGCAGGTTGTGAACAACAACAATGGAGCCAGGTTTGAAACATATTGCATCGAGGGCCCGCGGGGTTCAGGGGTAATCTGTTTAAATGGGGCCG
>DAOURU010000096.1 GCA_030627585.1 Bacillota bacterium | reverse complement strand
GTAATTATTGTGGATGCGGTCCGAAGCGGCGCGCCGCCGGGAACGGTTCACTCTTTTGATGCCTCGCTCCTGCCCCCACGCGAAGTGATGCCTGTTTCTTCGCACGGGATCAACGTTATTGACGCCGTGGAGCTTGGGAGAGTGTTGGGGAGACTTCCTGCTCATTTGCTGATCGTGGGGGTCGAAATCCTGACCGAGGAGCCGTTCCGCGAAGGGCTCTCTCCCCGGGTTGCTGCAGCGGTACCCCGTGCTCACGAGCGTGTTCTGGCGGAGCTTGCAAAAATGCTCTCCTAGGGGTTGCGAATCCTGGCGGTTTCACTTAAAATGGGGAGGGTTTTGAAAATTTTGAAGGCAAAATTTTGAAGGCGGGGAAATCGATGCACGAACTTTCGCTGATGGAAAATGTCGTTGGGATCCTGCGCACCAGCGCCGCAGAAAATAAAATCAAGAAGATTAGCCGGATCCAGCTGGTTGTCGGAAAACTGACGATGGCTGTCCCCGAGGCCCTGCAGTTTGCCTTCGAAGTCTTCAAGGAAGAGGACCTTTTCAAGGACGCGGCCCTCGAAATCAAAGAGGAGCCGGTGCAGGGAGAGTGCAAGGAATGCCGGCATACCTTTGCAATCAAGGACTTTGAATTCTTGTGTCCTTCCTGTTCCAGCCCTCAGGTGAAGCTGGTAGGGGGAAGAGAACTCTACATCGAATTTTACGAAGGAGATTAGGCGATGGTTAAGGTGAGGTTGGCAGCCCCGGTCCTGCAGCAAAACGAAGAGGCTGCGCGGGAAAACCGGATTTCTTTTCAAAAGCACGGAATTTTTGTCTTAAACCTGATGAGCTCCCCCGGCTCCGGGAAAACGAGCACTCTGGAGCGCACCATTGAGCATTTGGCGGGAAGCCTGAATTTGGCGGTAATAGAAGGAGACATCTATACAACGAGGGACGCGGAGCGGATTGAAAAGCGCGGCGCCCCGGTAGTCCAGATCAACACGGCTGGTTCCTGTCATCTTGACGCCCGCATGATTAAACCTGCCCTGGAAGATTTTGATCTCGGAAAGCTCGATCTTCTCATTATTGAAAATGTAGGGAACCTTGTTTGCCCGGCGGAATTTGATCTGGGGGAAGATGCGCGGGCGGTTGTTTTGAGCGTTACCGAAGGTAGTGACAAGCCGATGAAATATCCTTTAATTTTCAGGCAGGCTCAAGTTGTGTTGATTAACAAGATGGATCTCTTGCCTTATACCGACTGCGACCTTCCTCTTTTAGAAAAGGAATTGAAGTCAATTAATCCCGAACTCGAGCTTTTCCAGATTTCGGCGCGGGAAAACACCGGGTTTTCCCCCTGGCTCGAATGGCTGAAGAAGCAGGTAAAAATCAAAAAACAGACAGCTGATCAAACTTCTTGACAGATGTTTTGTTTTCAGGCATAATTTTGTTAGGTGATGCGGGGTGGAGCAGTGGTCAGCTCGTCGGGCTCATAACCCGAAGGTCGCTGGTTCGAATCCAGCCCCCGCTACCAAAAGCAGAGGCGGCGTAGCTCAGCTGGTTAGAGCATGCGGTTCATACCCGCAGTGTCGGGGGTTCGAGTCCCTCCGCCGCTACCAAAAAGGAGAATCAAGGGGCCCGTTGGTCAAGTGGTCTAAGACACCGGCCTTTCAAGCCGGTAACAGGGGTTCGAATCCCCTACGGGTCACCAGAAAATAACCCCCACCTGAAGAAACTGTCTGTCTGCCGACAGGCAGGGGTGGGGTTTCGCTTTTAATGTTTAAATTATTTAAATCACGGTCATAATTTGTCGACAGACCCTCTTCATTTTTATCCAAAAAATCCCTTATTTCTGGGCTCGGATAATTTATAATAGGTTAAGATAGCAGGATGCCTATTTAATTCTTGCTAAATCATCTGTTTAGGAGTGCGGGGAATGAGCCTTGGGTATGTGCGGGTCCGGCAGGTTATGGCTGGTATTTTAGCCAGGCGCGCTTTGTTTGGCCAACATTTATTGCAATTTATTTTAGGTTTATCGGCAGGCCGATTTCTGCTGGGCGGCCTGGCCCCTCTCGCGCCTGCCTTTGCTGTTGCGACAAGTGTTGCTGCCGGGCAGGGGGTTTGGCCTGTTTTAGGAGGGATCCTGCTCGGGATTTGCACGCGGGGCGGCTCAGACCCTTTTGTTCACCCCTTGGCGGACGCCCTCGCAGTAATAGGAGGACTTCTGCTGGCGCGCCGGGCAAGGGAGTCTTCCCGGGAGACTTACCTGCCCGCTGCCGGCGCGGCAGGAGGAGCCAACCTGCTGGTGAAAAGCTGTTTTTTTCATTTCCTGAAAGGTAACACGGCTGTTTTCTTGGGGGTTTTATGTGAGTCTCTTCTGGCCGGGCTTTTCACCATCCCTTTTATTTATGCCCTCGCAGGGGTGAGGGGCCGCGCCAGGGAAATCAAGTTGCTCCTGGGGTTGATTTTAATTTTATGCGGTTTGGGAGATATCCAGGTCGGCCCTACGGTTGTCAGGGAAATAGGGGCGCGGGGGCTTTTGCTGGTAACGGCATTTGGCTGGGGCGCCGGTTGGGGTGCAGGAACCGGCGTCTTATTAGGGCTCTTGCTGGGCGGGGACCTCATGCTGCTTCTCCCAAGAACAGGGCTTTATGCAGGAACGGGATTTTTTGCAGGGGTGTTAAATGGTTTCGGGCGTTATGGTGTCATCCTGGGGTTCCTTTTGGCAAGCCTGTTTTTTTCATTTTTCATGGGAATCCCGAACAGCTTTCAAGTCACCTCGCAGCCAGTTTGTTCGCCGCCGGGGCGTTTTACTTGAGCACCCCCTTTCTTGCCCGCTTGCTTGGGAAAAAAAGGGAGCAGAGCCTGCACCCGTTTCCCCTGCAGGTTGAAATCGGATTCTCGCAGCGGGCGAAACCTGCCGAACCCCTTTGCGGTGACAGTTTTGCTGTTGCACGCCTGAATCCCGACCGTCTTTTGTTGACAGTGAGCGATGGGATGGGGACGGGAATCAATGCTGCCCGGGAAAGCAGGATTGTTGTGAAAATGCTGGAACAATTGTTAGGGAGCGGGATCGATCCGGAAATCGCCGCAGGGATCATTAATACCGCCCTTTTCCTGCGGGGCGGGGAAGAAAGTGCAGCAACAATTGATTTAGCTTTAATTGATCTGAAGGAAGGAATTTTAGATTTTTTAAAAGCCGGGGCGCCGCCTGGTTTCCTGAAGCGGGGAGACAACGTAGAGGTGATCCGATCTCCCTGCTGGCCGGCCGGGATTCTCGAACAGGTTGAGGTCCAGCTGTTAAGGCGCCGGATTTTGTCCGGAGATCTTTTGGTAATGGCGACAGACGGCGTGACAGAAGTCGATCAGAAGGCTGCCCTGCCGGGGGAATGGCTCTATACTTATCTAAAAGAGTTGACAGTCGACGAGGCGCAGGCGGTTGCAGACCTGATTTTAAAGCGCGCCCTTCGGACCGGAGGGCCGGAGCATAGAGACGATATGACAGTCCTTGTGGCGCGCTTTTATCAAGCTTCGGAATTGGAGTGAAAAAATGTCCGACTTTCGAACAAAGATAAGAGATTTTATCGAACAGAACCGGCTGCTTCGACCGGGGATGACAGTAGTTGTAGGAGTCTCGGGAGGCGCGGATTCCGTAGCCTTGCTCCACATCCTCAAAGAGCTGGCTCCGGAATATTCGCTTCAACTTCATGTGGCACACTTAAATCACCTGCTCCGCCCCGGCGCCCGCGCCGAGGCTGCCTTTGTACAGAGGCTTGCCCACAAGTGGAAAATTCCCGTCACCACAGGCTGCTGCCGGGTTGCGCGCCTTGCGGCTTTCTCCGGATTGGGAATTGAGGAGGCGGCGCGGCAGGCGCGTTACCAATTTCTTTCCTACGTGGCGCGGCGCGTTGGTGCGCAGCGGATTGCGGTCGGTCACAACGCGGATGACCGGGTGGAGACGGTCCTCTTTAATATAATGCGCGGTACGGGGCCCGCGGGTTTATCCGGGATCCCGGCCCGGCGCGGGATCGTGATTCGCCCCTTGCTGGGAGTAACGAGAGAGGAAATTGAGGCTTATTGCCGGGACCGCGGTCTTGCCTGGTGCACCGATCCCTCCAACCTGGAAACCTTTTATTTCCGGAATAAAATCCGGCGCAAACTTTTACCTTATCTGCGCCGGGAATTCAATCCCAATCTTGACCAGGCGATTTTGCGGCTCGCAGATATCATGCAGGCGGAAAACTTCTTTCTGGAGAGGTTAGCTTCCCGTTTGTTAAAAAGCTTCACGCGGGAGCGGAAGTTCGGAAAAGTAGAGCTTTTCCTTGCCGATTTTCTGCGCCTTCCTCTTGCCCTCCAGCGCCGGCTGCTGCGTGCTGGAGTTCGGGTTGCCGGCGGCAGCCTCCGCGGCCTGGGCTACCGGCACCTCGACGACTGTCTCAATTTTCTTGCAAGAGGGCCTGCCGGGGGAGAAATTCACCTGCCCCACGGCGTGAGGTTGAAGAAAAATTACGATCTTTTTAAGATTACGATTGGCGAAACTGAAGCTGAGTTGAAAGAGGTCTCTCAAAAACTGGAGGTGCCCGGGAAAACGGACGTACCCTCCTTGGGCCTGACTATTCACGCAGAAACTTGGGTCAAGAGCCGGGCAGAAAAAAGCCATTTTTTCCATACGCCGAACAAGAGGTACCAAGCTTTCTTTGATTATGATAAAATAAAATTGCCCTTATATGTGCGAACAAGACGGCCGGGTGACCGCATTCGTCTTTTGGGTCTGGGAGGCACGAAAAAAATCAAAAAGCTTTTTAGCGACCTGAAGATTCCCCGGCTTGAACGGGATCGAATTCCTCTGATTGCCTCTAATGATTCAATCTACTGGGTCGCAGGTTACAGGAGAAGCGAAGAGGCTCAAGTAACACCCGAGACGAAGCGTATTCTTGTGTTGCGTGTTTTTAAAAGAATTGAAGGGAATTGGTGAATTGTGTTACAATTGTCTGGTATGTGATGAAGGCATGCTCTGATCATTTGCGAGAGGAGGGGTAGAGTGGGCAGAGTTTTTAAAAATTTATTAATTTATTTAGTTATTGTGGTATTTGCCGTCATCGCAATTAAATTCGCAGTGCCTCCCCAGTCCCACACACAGGATTGGACTTATAACCAGTTTTATACATTCTTAACCAAGGGAAAGATAAAAAGTGTGGAGCTAATCGGAAACGGAGAGGGTGGGTACCACGTTGAAGGAGCGACCAAGGACGGCCAGGAATTCACTACTTATGTTCCCTTCCATGACGCCAAACTCCATCAACTGCTGGCAGACAAGATGCTGGCAGGAGAGACGGAGGTGAATTACAAACCAAATCAGGGAACGCCCTGGTGGGCCGGACTCGTTTC
>DAOURU010000043.1 GCA_030627585.1 Bacillota bacterium | reverse complement strand
GTAAAGTTTTTTTCACCCTCACGATGTTTTTAATCTTTCGGGTAGGTGCTCACATTCCGGTCCCCGGAATCAATCACGATGTTCTGGCAGAACTGTTAAAAGGGCAATTTTTTGGGTTCTTTGATGTTGTTTCCGGGGGAGCCTTCCGGCGCCTGTCTGTTTTTGCGATGGGCATCATGCCGTATATTAATGCCTCGATTATCATGCAGTTGCTGACCGTAGTGATACCCCGGCTGGAGCAGCTTGCCAAAGAGGGAGAAGCCGGAAGAAAGATCATTGCCCAGTATACCAGGTACGGAACTGTAATTCTCGGGTTTATCCAGGCCGCCGGAATGTCAGTTGCATTGAGCCGCCCGGTCGTCAACGGCCAGTCTGCCCTGGCGGACCCCGGCATCGGCGCTTACCTGCTGATTGCCGTGACCCTGACGGCAGGGACCGCTTTTCTCATGTGGCTTGGGGAATTGATTACGGAAAAAGGAATTGGAAATGGAATTTCCCTGCTGATCTTTGCGGGTATCGTTTCCCGCCTCCCGGCAGGCGCAGAAAACCTTTTCCGCCAGGCCCAGGCAGGGACAATAACTATTACCAGCCTCATTATTCTGGTTGTGCTGGGGCTCCTTGTAATTGCGGCAGTTGTGGCGGTTCAGGAAGGACAGCGCCGGATTCCGGTCCAGTATGCGAAGCGCGTGATGGGCCGGAAAGTCTACGGGGGACAAAGCACCCACATTCCCCTGCGGGTAAATCAAGCGGGAGTGATCCCGGTCATCTTTGCCATGTCCATCTTGATGTTTCCGCTCCAGATTGCCCAGTGGATCAACCATCCCTGGGCACGGGCGGCGGCAAGCCACCTCCAATTCGGGACGGCGTTGAACACTGTTCTTTATGCGTTGCTCATCATTTTCTTTACCTATTTCTATACGGCGATTATTTTCAATCCGATGGATGTCGCCGATAACTTGAAAAAGTACGGGGGATTTGTACCAGGACTGCGGCCCGGCCGGCCGACCGGGGAATACATCAACCGTGTTTTGACACGAATCACCCTGGCAGGCGCGATCTTCCTTGCTTTGATCGCAATCCTCCCCAACTTTATGATTGCTGTAACCAAAATCCCTACGCTTTATTTTGGGGGAACGGCGCTTCTAATTGTGGTCGGAGTCGCCCTGGAGACGATGAAGCAGTTTGAGGCACATCTCCTGATGCGCCATTACCAGGGTTTCATGAAATAAGTAACGGGGTGGAGAAAAAGATGAGGATTTTGCTAATGGGGCCTCCCGGTGCGGGCAAAGGGACGCAGGCGGCTCGAATCACTCGTTTTTGTGGAATTCCGCATATTTCGACAGGTGATATTTTCAGGGCCGCGATTCGAGAAGGGACGGAACTCGGCCGGGAAGCCAAGAAATACCTGGACGCCGGTCAGTTGGTTCCCGATCAGATTACGATTGAAATTATCCGGGAGCGTTTAAAACAGCAAGATTGCGCGCGGGGTTTTTTGCTCGACGGATTTCCCCGCACCTTGCCCCAGGCCGAGGCCCTCGACCGGCTGCTCGCGGATTTGGGGAGCAACCTGGATCTGGTCTTAAATGTTGCGGTAAGGCCGGAAATATTGCTGGAACGCCTCACGGGGCGGAGAATCTGCCGGAGTTGCGGCGCTACTTACCACGTGGTTTTTCAACCACTCCAGCTCTCCGGGATCTGTGACCGCTGCGGAGGGGAGCTCTACCAGCGGAGCGATGATACTGCCGAAACCGTAGAAGACCGTTTGAAAGTCTACACGAATCAAACCGCTTCTCTGCTGGAACATTACCGCAGGCGCGGGCTGCTCAAAGAAGTCAACGGGGAGCAGGAAATTGACGCAGTTTGGATGGAAATTCAGCGCTGTTTAAGGAGTCTTTGCTGATGATTGTTTTAAAATCGGCACGGGAGATTTCATACCTCCGTGAGGCGGGGAGAATTGTGGCTCTTGCCCTGCAAGAGTTGGAGAAGCGGATCAGACCCGGGGTGACAACCGGGGAGCTTAATCAGTTTGCGGAGGAATTTTTATACCGTGCCGGGGCGTTTCCTGCCTTTCTTGGCTATCATGGATTTCCTGCGAGCATCTGTACTTCGGTAAACAACGAGGTGGTGCATGGGATTCCGGGTTTAAGAAAATTGGAAAACGGGGATATTATTAGTATTGATATCGGGGCTGTTTATCATGAATACTACGGAGATGCCGCTATTACTTTTCCAGTGGGAGATATCTCTGCGGAAGCAAGGAGCCTGTTAGATGTTACCAAAAAGGCGCTTTTTGTGGGGATTGTGCAGGCGGTTGCAGGCAACCGTGTCGGCGATATTTCTGCTGCGGTTCAAAATTTTGTGGAAAGCAACGGTTTCCACGTGGTGAGAGACTTTGTCGGGCATGGAGTGGGGCGAAGTATGCATGAAGAACCGCAGGTGCCCAATTTCGGTAAACCGGGTGTCGGACCGCGGCTTCAGCCTGGTCTTGTAATGGCAATTGAACCGATGGTCAATGTGGGAACCTTCGAGGTTGTTGTGATGCCGGATCGCTGGACTGTGGTTACGAAAGACGGGAGTCTTTCCGCGCACTTCGAGCACACGATCCTGGTCACCGAAGGAGAGCCGGAAATCCTAACCCGGATTTAAAAGGGGGAGGAGCAGCGCGTGAAGGAAAGCAATTTAGAGGTGGGTCAACTGGTTTGTTCCAAACGCGGCCGCGATCGGGGAAAGTTTTTTCTTGTGGTTGAATTAATTGACGGCGCTTTTGTTTACCTCGTTGATGGAGAGAAGCGAAGGCTGGAAAACCCCAAGCGAAAGAACATCAAGCATCTCAAATCCTTCCCCTTGGTTGCAAAAAGTTTGGCGACGCAGTGGGAGGCCGGTCAGCAGGTTGGAAATAATGAGGTTCGCAAAGTAATTGCAGCTTTACAGGCACAGGTTGACAACGACTCTGAAACGAGGGGGTAGAGAAATGGTATGCCTAGGTCAAAGCCGAATGTAATCGAAGTTGAAGGCACCGTGATCGAGGCTCTTCCTAACGCCATGTTCAGGGTGGAACTGGCAAATGGGTACAAAGTGCTGGCTCATGTATCCGGGAAGATCCGGATGAATTATATTCGGATTTTACCCGGCGATCGCGTTAGTATAGAGCTTTCGCCATATGACTTGACGCGGGGACGAATTGTTTATCGTTTTAAATAATGTTGCCTGAATTGAGTTTTTTATGCATTCTGATTAGCAAACAAGGAGGAAGCTCCGATGAAAGTTCGCGCATCTGTGAAACCGATCTGCGAAAAGTGCAAGGTTATCAGGCGTAAAGGCAAAGTCATTATTCTTTGCGAAAACCCGAAACACAAACAAAAACAAGGTTAGGAATTTGGTATTCAAGGGGGTTTGAAGATGGCGAGAATTGCCGGTGTAGACTTGCCTCGCGATAAACAGGTTGAAATAGCTCTCACCTATATTTATGGAATTGGCCGGTCAACCGCCCGGGATGTTCTCCGAAAAACCGGAATTAATCCCGCAACAAGGGTAAAAGACCTTACTGAAGATGAAGTAGGAAGGCTGCAGGAGATCATTGATAAAGAATTAAAAGTCGAAGGCGACCTCCGGCGCGAGGTTTCCATGAATATTAAGCGCCTGATCGAAATTGGCTGTTACCGCGGCTTGCGCCACCGCCGGGGGCTGCCTGTACGCGGCCAGCGGACGCGCACTAACGCCCGGACGCGGAAAGGGCCGCGTAAAACAGTGGGAGTCCGCCGCAAGAAATAATGAGAAAGGAGGAGAGAAGTGGCGCGCAGGACAGGAAGACCAAAACGCAGGGATAGAAAAAACGTTGAGCATGGAGTTGCTCATATCAAATCTACCTTTAACAACACGATCATTACTATTACAGATCCTACGGGCAATGCAATTGCGTGGGCAAGTGCCGGTACGATGGGATTTAAAGGCACGAGGAAAGGCACTCCTTTCGCGGCCCAAATGGCGGCTGAAGCTGCGGCAAAAACAGCAATGGAACACGGCATGAAACAGGTCGAGTGCTACGTAAAAGGCCCGGGTGGAGGTAGAGAGGCGGCAATCAGGTCACTTCAGGCGGCGGGCCTGGAGGTAAACATGATTAAGGATGTAACTCCAATTCCTCACAACGGTTGCCGCCCGCCAAAACGCCGGCGCGTTTAATCCACTAAGCAGCATCTGAATTATAATAATCAGTTGTTATCTTATAGGTTATTTTTATAAGTTATTTTTTTATAAGTTATTTAAGGAGGGCAAAATTCATGGCACGATATACAGGCGCAGTATGCCGCCTCTGTCGCCGCGAGGGGATCAAGATCTACTTAAAAGGAGACCGCTGCTATTCAGATAAGTGCGCTTTAGAGCGGAAAAGCTACCCGCCGGGTGAAAAAGCTCAGACGCGGCGAAAAATGACAGAGTATGGCCTGCAGCTCCGGGAGAAACAAAGGGCGCGGCGCATTTACGGGATTCTCGAGCGACAGTTCAGGCGGTACTTTGATATTGCAGAACGCCAGAAAGGAATTACGGGAGAAAACCTCCTTCGTTTGCTGGAGCGCCGTCTCGATAACGTGGTTTACCGCCTCGGGTTTGCTGCCTCGCGGGCAGAGGCACGCCAGCTTGTCCGGCACGTTCATTTTCGCGTCAACGGGAGGCGGGTGGACATACCCTCTTATTTGGTGCGGATCGGAGATGTCATTGCCGTAGCCGAGAGGAGCAAGGAATTGCCCCGTTTTGTGGAACTTGCTGAAGCGGCGGCCCATAAAACCCCTCCTCCCTGGCTGGAAGTGGATTTTGAAAGGATGCAGGGGCGGGTGTTAGGCTTCCCAGCCCGAGAAGATATAGATGTTCCCATTAAAGAACACCTGATTGTGGAGCTCTATTCGCGCTAAGGGCCTAAAAGGTGTTGGGGAAGGAGGTTTTTGGGTGTGCTAGGGATTGAAAAACCTCGCATCGAATCCCTTGAAAAAGATGAAGCAGGGACCTATGGAAAATTTGTGATTGAACCGCTCGAGCGTGGTTATGGAACCACTCTTGGCAACAGCCTGCGCCGGGTCCTCCTCTCTTCTCTGCCCGGAGCGGCTGTTACTTCGATTAAAATTGAAGGAGTCCTGCATGAGTTCAGTACCATCCCCGGCATTCGAGAGGATACCACAGATATTATTTTAAATTTAAAGGGCCTTGCCATTAAGATGTACGGGGAGGAACCGCAGGTTTTAAGAATCGAGGCCCAGGGCGAGAAGGAGCTCAAGGCATCCGATATTATTGCCGGTGCCGAGATAGAAATTCTCAACCCTGACCTTTATATCGCGACCCTAGAACCAGATGGGCGTCTTTTCATGGAAATGAACGTTGAGAAGGGGCGGGGGTATGTTCCTGCCGAAAAAAACAAAAAAGGAGATCAGGCAATCGGGATTATTCCCGTTGACTCTATTTTTTCTCCGGTTTACAAGGTTAATTATGCCGTAGAGAACACCAGAGTAGGCCAGGTTACCGACTATGACAGGCTGATTTTGGAGGTTTGGACCAACGGGACGGTGAAACCTGAAGAGGCTGTCAGCCTGTCGGCAAAAATTTTAATTGACCATTTAAAATTGTTTGTCGGCCTTACGGAAAAAATTAATGATGAAGAGGCCGTCGTCGAAGAAGAGACTGACGAGAAAGGCAGGCTGCTGGAGTTGCCGATTGAGGAACTCGAGCTTTCGGTGCGTTCTTATAATTGCTTGAAACGGGCAGGCATCAATACTGTAGAGGATCTGGTCCAGCGGACAGAGGATGATATGATTAAGGTTCGGAACCTGGGAAAAAAATCTCTGGAGGAAGTCGATCAAAAACTGAACGAATTAGGGCTTTCCTTGCGAAAGGCAGAGGATTAGAAAGAGGTGATTTTCGTGTACCGGAAGTTGGGTTTTCGTGGCGACCACCGCAGAATGATGCTCCGGAACATTGTCACATCCCTGCTTCGGGAAGAGCGCATTGAAACGACGGAACAGCGGGCGAAGGAGCTGAAGCGCCTCGCGGATAAAATGATCAGTCTCGGCAAGCGGGGGGATCTCCACGCAAGGCGGCAGGCGCTTGCATTTCTGCTTGATGAAAGTGTAGTAAAAAAGCTTTTTGACGAAATTGCTCCCAAGTACACGGAGCGCTCCGGAGGCTATACCCGCGTCCTGAAATTGGGGAACCGCCGCGGCGATGGCGCCTCCATTGTTCTTGTGGAACTGGTTTAAATTGAGTTTTACATTAAGAGGTAATTCTCTCCGTTCGGCATGCGTTACCTCAAGTTGACGTTGGAATATGACGGCACCAATTTTTGCGGTTTTCAAAAACAAACAGGTACGGGTCTCCGGACCGTACAGGGCGTCCTGGAAGCCGCGCTCCAAAAGCTGACAGGGGAGCCGGTGCGGACCTTTGGGGCGGGGCGAACGGATGCCGGTGTCCACGCCCTGGGACAGGTTGTTCATTTTGCAACACAAGCAAAAATCCCCGTTGACCGTTTCCCGGCCGCTTTAAATGGTGTTCTGCCGTCTGATCTTGTTGTGAAAAAAGGAGAAGAAGTGGATTCTTCTTTCCACGCCAGGTATAGCGCCTTTGCGAAAAAGTACTGCTATCTTATTTTAAACAGCAAACACCCCTCTGCTCTCTGGCATAAGCGTTGCTGCTATTTCCCGTACCCTTTGAATGTGGATTTAATGCGGGACGCAGCCCGTTGCCTCGAAGGCTACCATGATTTTCAAGCCTTTTCTGCCGCAGGGAGCAATGTTAAAAATACAACGAGGCACCTTTTTTCTTTTCGCGTCGTCCGGCAAAGAGACTGGATCGGCTTCGTGGTAACGGCAGAAGGGTTTCTCTATAAAATGGTCCGTCTCATGGGAGGAACTCTTTTGGAAGTTGGGCGGGAAAAATTTCCTCCGCAGAGGGTGCAGGAAATCTTAGCCTCCGGCAGGCGGGGACAAGGCGGCCCCGCGTTGCCTCCCCAGGGCCTTTATCTGGTGCGAATTTACTACCCTGGCGAAGGGGAAGATACGAGTTCTTGGAAAGAAGCGCCCGAATTGGGGTTTCCCTTTGCGAGTCTATTCTGAAACGGGCGCCGGGGTCATTGAGTTAAAGGGGCGGGTGCAGTTGGCAGGAGGTTTTGAGGGGTTTCATTAAAGAAGCTTTAAAAGATGAGGTTTTTTCTTGACAGGAGACGCGCGAACTTGACAGAAGATGCTTGATTACGTAGAATAAAGTTTGTTGAATTAGGAATTTACCGGTTACTGGATAAAAGGTTGCAGCAAAGGCATGATAGGGGGTTAGGCAGAGATGCGCACATTTATGGCCAAACCCGGGGAAGTGGAGCGGAAGTGGTACGTGATTGATGCCGCGGGAAAACCCCTGGGGCGGCTTGCAACCGAAGCAGCACGCATTTTGCGAGGTAAACACAAACCAATATTTACTCCTCACATTGATGCCGGAGATCACGTTGTGATTATCAATGCTGATAAAGTGAAGCTCACCGGAAGAAAGTTGGAGAAAAAACTTTACATTTATCATACCCGTTACCCCGGCGGCCTCAAAATGATAGACTACGCGACACTTTTGCGCAGCAGGCCCGAACGGGCGATCGAAAAGGCCGTTTGGGGGATGATTCCTCATAATCGTTTGGGACGGCGGCTTTTCCGGAAACTCCGGGTTTACCGGGGACCGGCTCAT
>DAOURU010000050.1 GCA_030627585.1 Bacillota bacterium | reverse complement strand
CGCGGAATACTAGCTAGGGTTAAAATCTCACGTGAAAAGGGAACCAGGTAATGACGGACGGTTTTTTAAGGGGGCGGAGGACGGCTTTGTTTTCTCAACAAGAACAGCCAAAAAAAGAGCTGCCTGTATTTATTTTAGGAATCGAAACAAGCTGTGATGAAACTGCGGCGGCGGTCGTGGGAAATGGGAATTTGCTTTTTTCCAATGTTATTGCCTCTCAGATTAACATTCACAGGCAGTACGGAGGAGTGGTTCCCGAAGTTGCTTCCAGGAAGCATTTAGAAAACATCACAGGTGTTGTAGATGAGGCCCTGCAGAAAGCGGGTCTTGATTTTGCCGATCTCGGCGGGATTGCCGTTACGGCAGGGCCTGGTTTAATTGGCGCTTTGCTTGTGGGGGTTGCCGCCGCGAAGGCTTATGCTTTCGCCCGGCAAATTCCTTTGCTTGTTGTTCACCATATCGAAGCCCATATTTATGCCAACTTCCTTGCCCATCCCTCCCTGAAGCCTCCGCTTGTTTGCCTGGTTGTCTCCGGGGGGCACACGAATTTAGTCCTCATGCGGGAGCACCTTTCTTACGAATTACTGGGTTCGACGCGAGATGACGCCGCAGGGGAAGCCTTCGACAAAATCGCGCGGTTCATAGGCCTACCCTACCCCGGAGGCCCTGCGCTTGAAGAATTGGCGCGGGACGGGAATCCCGGCGCCATTCCTTTTCCGCGCGCCTGGCTGGGAGACGAAAGTTTGGATTTTAGTTTCAGCGGCCTGAAAACGGCAGTCATTAACTATATCAGGCGGAAGAGGGAAAAAGGGGAGGATGTTCCATTAAAAGATGTTGCGGCTGGTTTTCAGGCGGCAGTAATTGATGTCCTGGTAGAAAAAACCATCAAGGCCACCCGCGCTGCGGAGGTTCGGCAGGTGGCTTTAGCGGGCGGTGTTGCCGCAAATGGGGCCTTGCGTGATTTATTTCAACTGAGGGCTCAAGAGGAGGGCATGCATTTTTATTTCCCCCCCAAGGACCTCTGCACTGATAATGCGGCCATGGTCGCATGCGCCGGCTACCATCATTACCTGTCGGGCCGGTTTGCACCTTTAACACAGGAGGCTTACGCGCGTTACCCTTTGATTCGTTAATTTTTTAGGATCCTGTGAATTAAGAAAGTTGTGAATTTGTGGATAAGTCTGTGTGTATTTACGAAAAAAGGAAAAAATGGAAGAAATTAAACTGTATTTCATTAAAGTTCGGGGTTGTTGATTATGGGGATAAAGCGGGCGAAACTTGATAAAGATGAGAAAGTATTTGGGGATAACCCTGTGAATATGTGGATAAGCCAAAATTAAAGGAGGGTTGGATAATGCATCCTGTACTCTTTCAAGTGGGAAGCCTGCGCATTTACAGCTACGGTTTTTTTGTTTCTTTGGGTTTGCTTGCTGCTACATGGTGGCTGATCAGAAAGGTTGGGAAACAGGGAAATTCCCCCCAGTTTGTCATCGATCTTGCTCTTCTCGTTGTGGTAGCGGGAATAGCGGGCGCCCGCCTGGCTTATATTATCCTTTACGGTCCCGGTTTTTACATTACCCATCCCCGGCACATTTTCATGCTGCCGGAGGGGGGGTTGACCTTTTACGGGGCGCTTATTTTTGGGCTGGCAGCAGCGTTTTTTTACCTGCGAAAAATACGTTTCCCTTTTTGGGGTTTTCTCGATCTTGCCTCACCTTCGATTGCGCTTGGTTATGCGATTGCCCGGATCGGCTGTTTCTTAAACGGGTGCTGCTACGGAAAACCCACAGATCTTCCCTGGGGAGTAGTATTTCCTTCAGTTGACGGGTTGCACCGGCATCCTACGCAACTTTACTCCCTCCTGGCAGGGCTCTCAATTTTCTTCATTTTAGAATTTTTGGTTCTCCGCATGCGGCTTGTCCGGACGCGGTTCCGCGGGCAGATTTTTAGCTTATTTTTAATTCTTTACGGATTATCCCGCGGCGGCATCGAACTCTTTCGGGAAAATCTCCAGCTTTCGGGCGGCGCCGGGACAGCTTCGCTGGCTGCTTTGGCGCTCGCCGCCGGGGGGGCTTTGCTTTATTTTTATCAAGCACGCCGTGGCGGGACACCTTTTCTCGGGAATTAAGGAATTTTTGCCAAGAGCACGCGGCTTCTTTCCGTGTTCCCCTTCTCCTCGAGCCTTCTTTTGTATCCGTTCCGGAGGCAAATTTGGAGGCCGAAGTGTCAGGAGTGATTCCTGGTTCTCCCGCGGCGCGGGCGGGTTTAACCAGGGGGGATGTTATTAAAACTGTGCGCGGGAGGCCTGTTCACGCGCGGGTAGAAGCCTTCCGGCTCCTGCAAGCTGCCCGCTGCCCCGCTCTGGAAATCGAAAGGAGAGGGCTTGGTCAAGAACAAATCAAAACCGCGCGGTATTTTCTTTTCGGAAAAAGAAGGGCACAGGCGCGGGAGTCGTGATGGCCTGGGATTTGGATTGGGAAGTCGTGAAAAAGGTAAGGCGGGTAATCCAATATTGCCGGCAAGCCAAAAGCCCCGGAAGCGGGGCTTTTTGTCATGAACTATTTTTGTCATGAACTATTAGTACAGTTTCACGGATTTTAACGGTAAAAAACGTGATTGCCGATCCGACATAAAAAGGCGAGGAATCTTTCAAAAAAGCTGCTCCTTGATTTCGCGGGGTTGTAGAAAAAGAGGGCGCCTCCGGTCGGGTCCCAGCCTGAAAGCGCGGCGTAAGCGGCACGGACTGCCGAGGGTCCGGGCGGGAGGTAGATTCGTCCGTTGAGAACCGGTTCGAACTGGTATGTTCCATCCCCGTATTCAAAGATGATATCTCTAATTGTTTTTGGAAACCGCGGATTGAGGAGCCGGTTGAGCACGACGGCACCAATGGCGACCTGCCCTTCAAAGGGTTCACCCTGCGCCTCGGCGTGGATGAGCTGGGCCAGGAGGTAAATATCGCGGGCGGTGAGGCCAAAGCGCGACGCCCCGGGTGTGCTTGCCGGGGTGCTTTCAGGAACAAGCAGAACCTGCCCCGGGTAGATTGTCGTCGAGGTAAGGGAATTGAAAGAGACCAGGTTTCCAACAGTTGTTCTGTGTGCAACTGCAATTCGGTAAAGGGTATCACCCGCCCTCACCACATAGCGAGTGGGAATGGGGATAGTTAAAACCTGACCCGGCCAAATCCAGGTGCTTGTCAGTCCATTTGCTTCGATAAGAGTTTCGGGGGTAAGACCGTATGCCCGGGAAATTAGGTAAAGAGAATCCCCCGGCTGAACTGTATAATATTCCGCGGCATAGCCTGTCCCTCCTAATACCAGGCAAAAGCAAATCAACCCTAGGATAAGAAATCCGACCCTTTGCAATTTATTGCCTCCTTTCGCTGCCTCCGGGGTAAGCTGATGGGTTCGGTTGAAAGGAAAAGAACCTACGGCGCCGAAGTCTGCATTGGTCTTCGGCTACCGATTCACCCCCTCTCCGCTTGCGAACAAACGCAGCCGGCGAGCTTGATGGTTCCCCCGTACCGTATTCTTTTACCAGGAGAGTACGGATTCGGCAAACTTTCTGCAATGGTAATTATGCCACGGGTTTACATAATTGACAAGCGGTAATTTAAGGAAATAAGGATACCCTGGATCATTTTTTCTGAGCAGTTTTTTCATAATTTCAGGAGGTTTTTTTGATTTACTGTCGAATAGGTTTATATTGTATTTTCGCTCAAATAGAGGGCCAAAAAAAGCATTGAGTGTAGAAATTTCCTGTTAACCGGACTCCGGTTCGGGGAACAGGAAATTATGTGAATAAACCAGAAAGGAGGGGAAACAAGTGTGTGAATGCGGCTGTACACAGCCTGCCGAAGATGTCCAGAAGGAAAGGGAGTTAGAGACTCTCTTTGAAAGCTGGCGTGGTGTAAAAGGTTCTTTAATTCCAATTTTACAGGGAGCCCAGGCAATTTACGGTTACCTGCCGAGGGAGGTTCTGCTGCAGATCGCCCGCGAGACGGGAATCCCGCCGAGCCGGGTCTTTGGAGTGGCAACCTTCTATGCCCAGTTCCACCTGAGCCCGAGAGGGCGCAACATTGTTAGGGTATGTCTCGGTACGGCCTGCCATGTACGGGGAGGTGCACGCATTTTCGAGCGGGTACAGCAAGAATTGGAAATCGGGAACAACGAAACAACACCCGATCTTAGATTTACTTTGGAAACCGTCGCTTGCCTCGGCTGCTGCGGGTTGTCTCCTGTAATTATGGTTAATGATGATACTCACGGCCGCCTTGCTCCGGACAAGTTAAAGGATATTCTCGTAAATTATCAGTAGTTTTGGAAATCCCTATAGCGGATCTTGAAGATGTATTTTCCCCAAAACGAGGGAAAGGAGGTGAAGACACCAGGGTTTGGAGTGCGTTCACAAAAAAATAGCTCTCAGACCTGGTCAATCCCAGAAAACTCTGTTCTGATTGAAGACAAAACCCTGGTGGCAGATGTGACGCTTAAAAGCAGGGAAGATTTAAAACAACTTCGGGAAAAAGCAAAAGAGCTTGTCGCGGCGCGGGAAACTGGAAGAACCAAGGTTATTGTCGGCATGGGAACCTGCGGAATTGCAGCCGGCGCCCGCGAAGTTATGGCTGCCATCCTGGAAGAGCTTAATAGACGCAACGTCCAGGCAACGGTAACCCAAACAGGCTGCATTGGGATGTGCGAAAAAGAGCCTCTTGTGGATGTGCAGCGCCCCGGGGAAAAACGGATTACTTACGGAAACGTTAAACCATCTGATGTACCCCGGATTATTACCGGTCATGTCCTGCACGGGCATATTGTTGAAGACCTCGTAGTCGCTCGTTTTGAAGAAATTTGAAAAGTTTCGAATGGAAGGAGGGATTACGTTGCAGTTAGTCAGAGCCCATGTTCTGGTTTGTGGCGGTACCAGTTGTACCTCCTCGGGTTCCAAACAGGTTCAAGAAGTTTTCCAGAAGGAACTTGAGAAACACAAACTGGAGCAAGAAGTAAAAATTGTCGAAACTGGTTGCCATGGTTTCTGCGAGATGGGTCCTCTTGTGATTATTTATCCAGAAGGAACCTTTTATGTAAGAGTGACTCCGGAAGATGTCCCGGAGCTTGTAGAAGAACATTTGCTCAAAGGCCGGATTGTCAACCGTTTGCTTTATAAGGCGCCTGTTACCGAGGAGCAGATCCCGACTTATAAAGAAATTGCTTTTTATAGGAAGCAGCTCCGGGTTGCCCTGCGAAATTGCGGATCTATTAACCCCGAAAATATCCAGGAATATATCGCCCGGGGTGGATACGAAGGCCTGGAAAAGGTTCTTTTCGAAATGAGCCCGGAAGATGTAATTGCTGAAGTCAAGCGTTCAGGTCTGCGCGGCCGCGGTGGCGGCGGTTTCCCGACCGGCCTGAAATGGGAGTTCTGCCGGCGTTCACCCGGCGACCTGAAGTATCTCATCTGCAACGCTGACGAAGGCGACCCTGGTGCTTTTATGGACCGGAGCGTACTCGAAGGCGATCCCCACAGTGTGATTGAGGGGATGACGATTGCGGCTTACGGCATCGGATGCCGCGAAGGTTATATTTATGTTCGGGCAGAGTACCCGCTGGCAATTAAACGCCTAAAGATCGCCATTGCGCAGGCAGAGGAGCTCGGCCTGCTTGGTGAGAACATCCTCGGTTCGGGCTTCAGTTTCGACCTGCACATCAAAGAGGGAGCAGGAGCTTTTGTCTGCGGCGAGGAAACCGCTTTAATGGCGTCGATTGAAGGCCGGCGCGGAATGCCCCGGGTGAGACCACCGTTCCCGGCCCAGCGGGGTCTTTGGGATAAGCCCTCTAACATTAACAACGTTGAAACTTATGCCAACGTGTCTGTAATCATTCTGCGAGGCGCTGATTGGTTTGCCGGCATGGGTACAGAGAAGAGCAAGGGAACCAAGGTCTTCGCCCTTACAGGGAAGATTAACAACACCGGTCTCGTAGAAGTTCCGATGGGTATTACTTTGCGGGAGATTATTTTCGAAATTGGCGGCGGTATTGTGGGGGACAAACAATTTAAAGGTGTTCAGATCGGAGGCCCTTCGGGGGGGTGCATACCGGTTGAGCTGATCGATACTCCGATTGATTACGAATCCCTCATTGCGGCAGGGGCAATGATGGGTTCAGGCGGTTTGGTCGTTATGGACGAAACCACCTGTATGGTAGATCTGGCGCGCTTTTTCTTGAATTTTACCCAGTCTGAGTCTTGCGGAAAGTGTACGCCTTGCCGGGAAGGGACGAAGCGAATGCTGGAGATTTTAACCAGGATTTGTGAGGGCAAGGGAGTGCCGGAAGACATCGATACCCTGGAGCGCTTGGGGCGCGTCATTAAAGGAACCGCGCTCTGCGGTCTCGGGAATACCGCACCGAACCCTGTCCTTTCTACGCTTCGTTATTTCCGCCATGAATATGAAGCGCACATTATGGATAAACGCTGTCCGGCTCACGCCTGTTCTGCGCTGCTGGTCTTCACCATTGATGAGGAAAAATGTATCGGCTGCGGACGCTGCTTGAAGGCGTGTCCTGTCGGAGCAATTTCCGGGGCAAAGAAAGAACCGCATAAAATTGACCCCGAAAAGTGCATCAAGTGCGGGACATGTTTTGAGAAGTGCCGCCAGAATGCGATTTTACGCTTGTAAGGTATCTTAGGGGAAAAGGAGTGTGAGAAAAGTGGCTCTTGTTACCGTGACCATAGATGGCCAGACGGTACAGGTTCCGGCAGGCACCTCGGTCCTGGATGCGGCCCTGTCCCTTGGGATCAAAATTCCCGCCTTGTGCCACGATCCGGACCTGACCCCGGTGGGAGCTTGCCGTCTATGCGTTGTTGAAATAGACGGAATGCGCAACCTTCCCGCTTCCTGTGTTACGACCTGTACCGATGGGATGGTAGTCCGTACCAATACACCGGCTCTGATCGAAGCACGGCGCACCCTTCTTGAACTGCTGATTGCAAACCACCCCCTCGACTGCTTAACCTGTGAAAAAAGCGGCGCTTGCCTCCTCCAGCAGTACTGTTACGAGTACGGAGTAAGTGCTGCTCCCTACGAGGGCGAAAAGCACGATTATGCTATTGATGACAGCAGCCCCTTCTACCTGCGCGATATGAATAAGTGCATCTTATGCGGGCGCTGTATTCGTGCTTGTGAAGAGGTTGTCGGCCGGGGTGCCCTTGATTTTGCCTACCGTGGATTCCGGACCAAGGTCGGACCGTTTATGGATACTCCGATAGGGGAATCAGATTGTCTTTTCTGCGGAAGTTGCGTAGCCGTTTGTCCGGTAGG
>DAOURU010000077.1 GCA_030627585.1 Bacillota bacterium | reverse complement strand
TTAATCATGACCAAGGAACGGGGCTGGAAAACAGCCCTGGCCATTGCTGCCTTCATTTTCCCTTTTGCCTTTCTCGTTGGGTTCCTCTTGCATTGCCTATTAGCTAATTTGGGGGTTCAACTTTAATGAAGGATAGGTTGGTGTGCAGTTTCTGCGGTTTCAAGCTTACTCCTGCCGGTGGGGAGCGGGCCGGGGAGGGATGTCCTAGCCATCCCTCTAATTTCCTTTCGGTAGCCGACCTCGCGGCAGGTGAGGAGGCGTGGGTGGTGGAGATTAATTATCAAGACCCCCGGCAGCTTCGGAAGCTGCTGGCGGTAGGAATTCTGCCGGGTACAAGAATTACTTTACTCCAGCATTTTCCTGTTTATGTACTTCAGGTAGGGTGGACCAAAATAGCCCTCGACAAGCGCTTAGCGCAAGCTGTTTGGGTTTCCCGGAGTGACCGTGCAAGAGCGGGGAATCCTGTGTGAACCCTGTTACTGGATATAAAATTTTTTCTCTCTTAACACAATCTCGATTAAGGCGGCCCGATCTTCAAGATTATCAACAATATAGACATTCCCTTGCGCCTGCCGGGCCAGTTCTTCTAAAAATTCCCGGTTTGGCGCGACACCGATGCAGATCAATTTAAGCCGGGCTTCTAAAAACATTTTGACTGCTTTCAAGGCATCTTGCTGGGGGTTAAGCGTCCATTTGCCGAATGTCGGGACACCGTCAGTTATTAAAACAAGGAGCGGATTTCGCACGTGACGGCTTTTGACAAGTTGAAGCGCCTCAACTAGTCCGTCTGCAAGCGGTGTCATCCCCTGGGGGCGAATAGAACGGAGGCCCAATTTTAAGCGTGTATAATTTCTTGTAAAGGGAACAACTACCCTCGCCCGCCTTTGCTGGAAAACAACCACAGCCACTTTGTCTCGTGTCGTGAGCAAAAGATGCTCTGCGAGGTGCCAGACTGCCTTCATTTTCGGTCCCGCCATACTTGTGCTCCCATCAATGATCAGGCAAATATCTACCGGCTTTGATATTTCTTGTTCGTGTACCTTGATGTCCGCTCTTTCAACCCTAAAGGTCCGGCGGTTTTGAAGGAGTTTATTCTTTGCAGCCTGAATTAAGGTTTCGGGCACGGCAATGCTGCCTAACCAGGTATCTTTCATGTGAGTTGTTGTTTTGCTGATGTAGGTATACTGTTTTTGCCTGCTTTTAAAATGGAAATTCCGAACTGTTTGGTAATGGCTTCGCGGAACCGGTACCGAACGGAGAATTTTTCGTATTTGAGATTCTAATTCTCGTTGGTGCTGAACAATAAATTCCAAAAGCTCTTTTCCTTCTCTGGTTAAGGTGTCCGCAAACCATCCTTTTTTGATCAACCCGGCTTCCGCCAGATTGATGATTATCTCCCGCAGATTCCCGTGTTTGTTACGGAGAATGGCAAAAGATTGCTTCCGGTGGAACAACCCCGGCTGAAAGGCCTGAAGGAATTCAATCGCGTCTTCCGGACTGCTTAAAAATGTGGCTAGGGTTGTTGCCAGGTGCCAGAGTTTGTGTTGGCCTGGTTCCAGTCCCAAGAAATACTGGGGGGAAGACCGATTGTCTTTCTTCTCAGTATGGAAAATGCTTGCTACCTTTCTGATTTCAACCTCTTGGCGGGCAAGTTCGGTTTCTACAGTATCTACAAGACAGGGAATAAGTATGATGTCCGCCTGGGGAAGGTTCTTGAGCAAGAGATGAACATGATTCTGAGGTTTTTCCCGAGAATCAGAGTGTTGTTCCGGGAGGGCAAGGAGTTCGGCAAGATTACCTGCTCCTGTTCCGGTTTTCAGGTAAATTTTTTCCGTATAGGATTGAGTTTTCAAATCTTTTGAGGGCGGCTCCTGGTTTGTCCGGAAACTCAGATAGCCTTGTAGGGTACGCGCCAGGGCGCGAGAAAGTGGCTGGATTTGGACACACGCTGGTTCGTGAAAAACATCAACATGGATTGCCTGGCCCGGTTCCGCAAGCTGCGCCAGCACCTGACCGGCGTCGCGGTTAACCACGATCTGGACTTCACCGGGGGAGCGGGGGTTGGGATTGTGAACGTACTGACTGATGACCGTTGATTCCCCAAGCCTGAAACCCTGTTTTTGGTTTAAGCTGGAGGCAATTTGCGCTTCTAGAGTGCCTAACTGTTGGGCTCCTAGTTTATCCCAAAGCGGCGGTTGTTGGGACATTTAGCTCCTTCCTAACTCCAAAAATAAATAATGGTCAGAATTTAGGAATCGCTTAAATTTAGCAGTGCTACCTTATCATTATAGTTCTCGAAAAGGGTTAAGTAAACACTCATCACCACGTTGAGACGGCGAAGTCAAATTTTTTTTATGTTTGCGCAAACCGGTGAGGACGAAGAGGTTGTGTAATACAAACCGTCTCCCTACAGTGGGGGGTTGCCGGGAACAGCAGACCCTAAATTTTTTTAGAATTAGCTATGAATCAGATTCTCTTTTAATTAAACCTTTTCCAATTAGCTCTCGGAGCTGGCGAGCTTTCTGAGGAGGGGCCGTTTCGCAGGTCAAGTGGTTGCCCCGGGGCGGCTGGCTGGAACCTGCTGGCTGTTGCGCTTGGTTTTTGTTTTGAAAAAATTGCACGAAGCGAGAGTTGTTTCCGGTTCCGTTCCTGTTATTGTTAGAGAACGCTTTTTTTTCATTACCCGTCATCCGGTTGTTAACGGTATTCATAATTTCTGTCAGAGTAGCCGGACTTACCCGGTGGTATAAGGCCAGGGGAAGGACGGCCATAATATCACTGATCATCACCTGACTCCGCTTCCTCAGGGCGCAGTGAAGGAGTGCCGCCTGACGGATGGCTTCAAGCGCCCTGAGACTTTCGATATTAAAATTAATGTAGATGTTGGCCAGGAAATTTGTCAGATATTCGGGCATTACCAGTTCACTTTCGAGGGCAATGCTTTCGAGGTCTCTTTGCAGCTTTTCTAAACGCCTCTTTTCCTGTTGAGAGAGTTCCCGGTCAGTACCCTGCACAGCTTCATTGATTGATAAAATATCCATTACCTCTTCCGGAGTCGAAGGTCTCCCTGTTGGAGCTACCAGGTCAAAGCGGTCTGACAGTTGTCTTCTGATTTCGGCCAGGGGCCCCGGTTCTTCGTCAGGGTTGGAGGCGGCCCAAACGGAAACCAAGGCCGGAACTTCTACTACGGGGAGGCCGGTTTCTTCAATCTGGACACGGCCCGGTTTTGTTCCCATCACATCAAGCAGGACATCGGTTATCTCCGGGGAGGTATCAGCGAGGCGGTTGATTTCATCTACGAAAATAATTCCCCGGTGCGCCTGGGGAATTATTCCGGGAAGGAGAGCCGCCTCTGGTTTGGAAGGGTTTGTGAGTTTACCCAGGTCAATACTCCCGGCAATTGTCCCTATTTTGGCTGAATGGGATATTTCGAGAAAGGGCATGGGTACCTGTTCGCTGCCTAGAGCCTGAATTTCTTCCGGGGCAAGGTCTTTATGTTGAGGGCAGTATGGTTGGGCGGGATCGCAGTTGTACAGGCAACCTTTAACCCTGGTAATCATCGGGAGAATTTGTTTTACAGCCCGCATGATGGTGGTTTTTCCTGTTCCCCTGAGCCCCTCGGCATGAATATGCAGCGGTACTCCCCTTAAAGTAGAGACAAGCGACATTTCTACAGCCAAGAATAAGGCTGTATTACCATTGTGCCGCGTCAACCGGAGGTAGGTTTTCATAAAGAGCTCTTCCTTTCTTCCTAATGAAATCCTGAATATTTTTTTTATTTCGAAAATTTCTGTTAACTCTCAATTAGTTTCGACGTTTGATGAAAAATTCCTTCAGTTTTGAAGATAAAGATAGGGAAATCGCGCATAAAACCGGTTTATAACTTCTCTACATAGGGGAGGGACGGCTTGGGAATAGTAAAGGTGAGGTGAGAATAATGAGAGGTCGCATTGTCCATCCTGAAACAAGTCCTCCGGAAATACCCCAACCCGAAACAGCTCCGTTTCATCCCGGCAGCCAGCGGCCGGAGATTCTTCCTCCTGCGTCTCCTTCCGAGGAGGAGCCGGTAATTCCAGGCAGTCTTAGAGGAGATTGGTTTGACAGCGAGGAAAAGTTTCATTAATATTTTTATGAAGAAATATTTTTATGAAGAAAAAATCCTAAAAGAAAACCTGGATAAATGAAAGGAGAGCATGTTGATGGGTGGGAATCTGACTACTTTCACAGATTCAAACTTTGCGACACAAATTAAGCAGGCAACACTTCCTGTACTCGTAGACTTTTGGGCAAGCTGGTGCGGGCCCTGCCAGATGCTGGTTCCGGTCTTGGAAGAGTTAGGCGATGAATTTTCAGGCCGGCTCTTGGTTGGAAAATTAAATGTGGATGAAAACCGTCAAACCGCGGCCAATTTTGGTGTCATGAGCATCCCAACCCTAATTTTATTTCGAGATGGGAACGAGGTAACAAGAATTACGGGTTTTCGGCCAAAGGAAGAATTAGCCAGTTTAATAAACCAGGCTCTTGATTAAACTAGCACTGCTGCTTGAGAAGAAATAAGAGGACCATAATAAAAGAGGGGATGCCCGCTTTTATTTCAATTAAATAAAGGATTTCTCTGGCTGCTGCCGAAAGATAATTATAATGGTTTTGAGAATCAAGAGGGTGTTTTGGTTGGATCTGTTTGATTTCGCTCAGGAGGAACTAATCAATTCTGAGGGCCCTCTAGCATACCGTTTACGGCCGCGGACCCTGGAGGAATTTGCCGGACAAGAGCATTTAGTTGCGCCCGGGCGCTTGCTTCACCAGGCTATAGTTGAAGACAATCTGCCGCCTGCAATCTTTTACGGACCGCCTGGGACAGGCAAAACAAGCCTGGCGGGAATTATTGCACGGGTTACGAAGGCTCATTTTGTACAACTGGATGCCAGCAACACGGGGGTTGGAGAACTCAGAAAAGTACTGCAAGAAGCACGCGAAAGGTTGAAATTTTACGACCGGAAAACGCTGCTTTTTTTAGACGAAATCCACCGCTTTAACAAAGCCCAACAAGATGTACTCCTTCCCGTGGTCGAGCGGGGAACGGTGGTGCTGATCGGAGCAACTACTGAGAATCCGTATTTTACCGTAAATGCACCTCTACTTTCCCGGATGAGAGTACTTCCTTTTTATCCCCTTGAAGCCAAACACCTGAGAAAAATTCTTGCCTGCGCCCTTGCAGATCAGGAGCGCGGCCTGGGAAGGCTCCGACTCCAGGTTGCTCCGGAGGCGGTGGAGTACTGGGTTCAGGTCGCGGAAGGAGATGCGCGGGTTCTTCTTAATGCTTTAGAAGTTGCAGCGAGGCTCGCAAAACCCGGGACTGATGCAGTATGGGTAATTGGGTATGAGGAAGCCGCCGAGGCTGTTCAGAAAAAAGCTATTCTTTATGACCGAAATGGGGACCAGCATTACGATGTTGTTTCAGCCTTTATTAAATCTATGCGGGGGTCCGATCCCGATGCCGTTCTCCACTGGCTGGCAAGAATGCTGAAAGCGGGAGAGGACCCGCGTTTTCTTGCAAGACGCATTTTAATTTGTGCTGCCGAGGATGTTGGTTTGGCAGATCCTCAGGCGTTGGTTATCGCCAGTGCGGCAGCGCAGGGCCTTGAATACGTCGGAATGCCGGAAGGGGAGTTGCTGCTTGCCGAAGCTGCCCTTTATGTTGCCTGCGCCCCGAAAAGCAACCGCGTCTATACCGCCCTTTCGAGTGCTCTTCAGGACCTCGAGAGGCGTGAAGTCGGAACGGTTCCCAAACACCTCCGGGATAGCAGTTATCGAGGCGCGAAAAAGCTCGGGCATGGAGAGAACTATCTTTACCCGCATCATTTCCCGCGCGGCGTTGTCTCTCAGCAATATTTGCCGGATCCCTTAAAAGGAAGAAAATATTA
>DAOURU010000074.1 GCA_030627585.1 Bacillota bacterium | reverse complement strand
GACATTATATGGACAGGTTATTAAGGAATGAAAGCGGTTGGACAATAATCGAAACTCTTATAACTCTGCCTTTGCTGGTGTTTTTAATTTTTGCTGCAGTTGAATACTGGTGCATATTTACAATATACCAACACGCTGAAAGCATAAAATACAACGCTTTGGCCAGGATGGAAGTTCAAGGAGGGCTGTATCCGTCAGACAAACAACTACTTGTCGAAAGACTTATAGAGCTGGGCGCAGATCCAGCGACAATTCAGATTGACGGCGACGTTTTTGAGGAAGGAGAACCACCAGTACCATGGCCTGAAGAAGTGCGGCTTAATATACAATTCGTTCCGAAACATTTTGACAGTTTTGTTGTCAGAACGCTTATAGGCGGAAGGCCCGGCGACCCCATCAGGATAGGAGTGAAAGGCAGTGCGGTCAGCCAGAAAATTGTGGAATGAATCCGGGTCTATTATTGTGGCATTACCGTTAATTGTTCTTTTCTGTATCGTTTTAATGGTAATTGTCGAAGTTGCTCAGAGTGTGGCCGCTGGGGATGTGGTGCTAAAAAAATCGGTGGCTTTAGCAGCAAAAGCGGCAGCTAGTCAATATGATAGAGAAAGTCTTCAAATAGAATATCAACAGGCGATAAAAGCCTTTGAGCGAACATTAAGCGAAAACCTCGAGCTGAAGAAAAACCTCAAACCGGAAAAATACTCGGCTTTTACCGGACAGCCGGAGTACACGTTGATAATATACAACGGGCAGCAGGCGAAAAAAAAGCCCGCGGGTTACGAGTATATCTACAGGGACGGGAAATTAAACAAAGTAGAAATACCTGGTGAAGGATTTCCAAGGACTTTCTCTATCTCTGGTGGATTGGAAATAACCCTTGGGTCTCCGGGAGCAATTGCAGAAGTGACCATAGATATCAAAAAGGTGTTTGGAAGTGATTTGGCTTGTAAGAGATGGGCGGCTGCAAGAATTACTGAAAATGGAATAGTTGTGCTGCAAGGCAGCAGTGGTTGAAACCGGCATTATAGCCGGTTTTTTTTGGGGAAGGAGGTAATTGTATTGAAGTTATCAACAAAGTACATTCGACCGGGCATGAAGCTTATGCGCCCTGTTTTCGGTCCGAACGGAGAACTGCTCCTGCAGAGAGGGGTGGTTCTAACTGCACAATACATCATGTCCCTGCGGCAACGCGGTGTTTTGACCGTGGACGTGGAGGGGCCAAAGGAAATCGACGAAGAATACAGGGAAGTTCTTGAGGACGAGGTGCGCCAAGATGTAATGAACACAGTGCGTGAGTGGACGTTTAATAGCAGGCAAACGAGCGTCCAGAGAGTAATAAAGAAAGTAGAAATGATTGTAGATGAAATTCTCAACGGAAAAGGAGTGGTGGGAAATCTGACGGAGATATGCTCGGTAGATATGTACACCTACGCTCATTCGGTTGACGTATGCGTGTTGTCGCTGACCATGGGTATCCAGATGGGTTACAAAAGGGAGGCCCTCATGAGACTAGGAGTGGGGAGTATATTGCACGATCTTGGCAAATCCCGAGTACCGCCGGAGATACTAAACAAGCCTGGTAAACTGACTCCCGTTGAGTTTGCAGAGATGAAAAAACACCCCCTGTACGGTTACAAAATAATCTTGGAGTCCGGCGACGAGATTGATCCTGAAAGCGCTTCCGTTATATTAAATCATCACGAGAAGTACGACGGAAATGGATATCCGCGAGGTTTGAAAGGCGACAAGATCGATGAGAAGTCAGTTATTTGTGCCGTGGCCGACGTATACAATGCAATTACTACTGACAGGGTTTATAGGGAAGCCCTGCCGCCGCACGAGGCATATGAGATGATTATGGCTGCCGGCAATGTAATGTTTGACTGTAAGGTGTTAGACGCCTTTTTAAAGTGTATCGTTCCTTATCCGGTGGGAACATTTGTTGCGCTGAGCAATGGTTTTCGAGGTGTTGTCAGCAGGTTAAACAAGAAACTGCCGCTCAGACCAGTCGTTAAGTTGTTAAATTCAAGGGAAGAAATCGACTTAATGCGCGAAAGAAATTTGGTTATTTCCGGGTTGATACGCCCTGAAGAAATATTTGAATTAGCTAAAGGAGGAGTGCTAGGTGCTACCACTTCCACCCCTCGCGGGGTTGTACGAAACAGTTAAGTTTCTCCTTCCAAACATTGCGGAGGTGACGGATACAGAAGAAGTGTTAATCCGTTTGGGTAATGAAAAAAACATCATAGGGTACAAGTCTGGGAAATTTTTTAATTTAGATACAAGTCCGAGTAAGAGTGGTATGGTGGTAATACCGTTGAAGGCTGGTGATTGGCTTGCGTTGTGCAGCACTAAAGGGCAAATTGACCACCATGCCCTTTGCCAATATTGCTCCCAGGCCGTTGAAAACGCCAGGGCATATGAAGCAATCCAGCAGCAATCTTTGATAGATACCCTCACAGGTCTGCCAAACAGAAGCGCGATCTACAGAAAAATCAATGCGGAAATAAACCGTCTTTGTATGTTCTGCGTTCTTTTTATCGATCTAAACGGCTTTAAAAAGATTAACGATACTTTCGGGCACTTGATGGGAGATGACATTTTGAAGCAAACTGGGTCAAAAATTAGAAGTTGTCTGCGGAAGTCCGATTTCCTGGGTCGATACGGAGGGGACGAGTTCGTGGTTGTTTTATGCGAAACCACGTCTGATAAAGGAGTAAGGATTGCTGAAAGGATAAAAAATGAAGCGTTCAAGGCGGAAGGTATAAGCGTGAAATTATCAGTAGGTATGGCAATGTATCCCAATGATGAAAAAACTCCAGAAAGTCTGATCAAGAAGGCTGATAGAAGAATGTACGAGGATAAAAAATCCAGGGGGGGATTATAAGTGGAAAAGATTTTCTCAATGCTCATGGAAATACCAGCAGTGGTAGGGGTAGGCGCCACCCGTGTTAAAGGAGCTGTAAAACACTATAACATACAAGTGGAGGGTAACGTGGACAAACTTGCTTCGCTATGGCCTTTTTGCAATATAACAGCCAACGATAATGGTACTGTAGCCGATTATATCGTGCGTCCTGATGAGATAAACGCGTTTTATAGCAATTTGTCTAGGAAATATCCCAGACGAAAAAGGAAGGAGGTTGCAATATTACTCCAATTTAACGGCCCCCTCACCGACGAAATAAGAAGACGGGTTGCAATGAATATACGCGGCAGTGATCGGACGATCTGGGGAGATGACAGGGTGGCCATTATACTTGGGAATCGCAAAGAGGAAGCTGTAAAAGCCGTGCAAGAACGAATCAAATTGGCCCTGTCAGAAGACTGCAGGGTTACCTTTTCCGTACAGGTTAGTTAATTTTAAAAAAGGCTGATTTTTCCGCAGTGGTTTTATCAATTAATTATACAGGGAGGGAGTTGCTTTGAAATTAGAATTTGAAAGTACTGACTGGATGTTGGTACTCGAAAACCAAAAGGAAAAAATCATCAATGAAATTGCTTCGCAGTTATCGAGAAAACGACCGGATTTGTTTCAGGGCAAAACCTTTTTAGCCGAAGACCGGGCCGCGCTGGAAGCCATAGTCCGTCAGACCGTGCTGTCCCGGCAAAACTTGGTACATCCCTCCGAAGCTGACGATATAGTGAGTGCCATCATGGGGCAGGCCACCGGCTACGGTGTTTTGCAGGAATTTTTCGTCGGGCCGGGGGCGGAGGAAATAACTGAAATCTTCATCAACCCCTCCAAGGATGGGCCGAAAGTGTTTTATGGAAAGCACGGGAGGCCTTGGCCTGCTGAGAAGCGGTATTTTAAAGATAACGAAGAAGTATTGAGATACTGCCAGAAAATCTGCGAGGACGTAGGCCGGCCTTTTACTGAGGACGCTTCCATAGTGGACGCCTGGCTTGCGGACGGCTCGCGCATAGCGGTGGTTGGTTTTAAAACATCGCCTTTGGGCGTGTCCGTCACTATTCGGAAATCGCCGACCACCAGGCCGCCTATGCCTTTAGAGAAGCTTGTCGAGTTTGGGATGCTGCCGCAGTTTGCGGCTGATTTGTTGGTGGATCTCTTAGTTCATGGGCACGCCAATATTGGAGTATTTGGGCGCACCGACTCGGGGAAGACAACGTTTCTCCGGGCCTTGGGCACTCACATAGACCCCATGGAGCGCACGTTTATAGCCGAAACCAGCTTTGAGATGTACATGCCGAATCTTAACAACGTAGTAAACCTGGTGGAGGTATCTTACGGTGACCGGACGATTGTTGATATGAGCCAGTTGTGCCGGACGATGAACCGGAACAACCCCGACAGGGCGATAGTCGGAGAGATCCGCTCAAAAGAAATCATCGCCGCTTCTCAGATAGCTTCTTCCACTTCCGGCGGGTTTTGGACCACCGGCCACGCCGGAGACATAAACAGTTTGCGAACGCGCTTGTGGGGCATGTTTATGGACGGCGGCGTCAACCTGCCACGGGAATTCCTTGACGAGATTATCGCCTCCATGTTCCATTTTGTAATCTTTCTCGATAAGGAGACTATTAGCGATCAGCGCAAGCGCACTCTAATGGAAATTGTGGAAGTTTTGCCGGGCGAAGGTTACAGGACAATTATCCGGTTTGATACTCAAGAGTTTGGGGCATCCGGAGGCAAAACCCGTCGGTGGATATATGAAAACCCCGTATCTCCAGAGAAACTGGCTGCCTTGGCCTTCCGGGGCGCGAAAATAAAACCGGATTACGAAAATATCGCCGAGAAGTATATTCAATAGGAAGGGATGAAAGATGCTGACTATTTTTTTACTCTTAACGCTATTCATTTTCTTTTACACCGTTACTGGCGGAGAGATGCCCGAGGTTAACCTTAGCCAGGTTAGAAGTTATGTAAGTCGTTTTGCCATCCCGTCAGGAAGCGCTGCCGGGGTGTTTATTTTATCTTCAATTGTCTTTGGAACACCTTTAGCCGGACTGGCCTGGGGTTTTTTAGGGTGGTTTTTGCCGCAGTGGATCCAGCATGCTTTACAGGCCGGAAAGCAAGCCAGGTTGAGAGCTATGGCAAAGGACTTCATTGTATCTTCGGCAGGTTTGTTTTCCGCAGGACAGGTAACGCCGGAAGTAATCTCCACCATGGCCGGCAGGTTTCCCGATCCCTTTGGGGCTGAATTAAATGAAATGCTGGTACGGCGTAAAGCTAACCCTCACGCGTTTTTTCCAAAGATGTTTGACTCCCTGGGCGAAAAGTACGAATTCTCGGAATTTAAAGCCACGGCGGCGATTTTGGCCGCCTCCGAGAGGGCAGGAGGCCCCCGGGCGGCGGCCGGCGGGTTAAAGCGTTTCGGGTTGGCCTTACGGCAAAGAGATAGGCTTTACACCGAGAGGCAGAAATCCCTTATTGAAGTAAAGATAGCAGGGATAGTTGTAATCCTGTTATTGGTAGCAGGTCTACTGTTAGACGTGACTTCTTTTAGAAATATGTTTATGGAGCCATCCGGCAAAGTTGTCCTGGGCATATCCTCTGCAATCACCGTGGGTTTGATCTTTATGACGAAAAAAATAAGCCAATCTTCAGACTTGGTTTGAAAGAGAGGTATTTAAATGTTTGCCATTGGATTATTTTTATTTATAGCTCTGTTCATTCTCGCGTATGCGTTTCTTTCACCCGGTGAGTATGCCGTAAGCCCGGCTGCTGTCATTACCGAAAAGGTGCATGATGGAATTCAATACTACTTTACATCCGGGAAAAAGCAGAAGATGTACGACATTTTAAACAAAACTCTTACAGAAGTAATAAAAACCGGGGTTATCATAGGCGGCGGCTTGGGGGTTTTGACTCTGCTGCTTATGTTTAAATCGTCGGGAGTGCTTGCTCTGCTAGCTTCTATGATAGCTTTTATAGCAGGTTTATTTATTGTGAACCTGGTTTTTCAAAACGAATACCGCCGCTGGCAGGCCAGCCTTTTTGACGGAATACCTGTGCTGGTCAACTTTATGCCCAGCTTTCTTGAAACTGGAGCAATAACTCCCCGCGAGGCTTTGAGTCTAACTATACCGTTTCTACCAGAGCCACTCAGGTCCGAAATATGGAAGGTAG
>DAOURU010000106.1 GCA_030627585.1 Bacillota bacterium | reverse complement strand
GGCGCGCCCCGCGCTTTTTTGCAACTCCTTTCCAAGGTTGGGAGGTATACCGGTTTCCCGGGATACCCTCCGGCCGCCGCATCTTTTAAGCATTTCAGAAAACGCGGCAGCCTGCGTTTAGCCCCCGTAGCCAGCCAGATCCAAAAGCCAAATCCGGCCCTGCCGTAGGAAAGCTAAATCGGAGTTCAGTCCTATTCTTTTGCTGTTTTACCGCAAAACTTCCTGTACTCGTAATATTCTATGTTGATCAAAAAAATCCTCTTTAATTCCCCCCGGCCTCATCACTTTTTTGAATGCCGGGCAGCATTTCGTTCATGCTTCCTGTTCGATACCCGGCCAGATCAAGGGTGACATAAAGAAACCCGAGTTTATTTAAAAAATCGACTACCTCTTGCCGGAACTGAAGAAGCAAAGAAAATTCCTCTTGTCCGCCCTCGATCCGGGCGAGTCTCTCGTGAGACCTCACCCTCACCAGGCGGCAGCCGAGGGAGCGAAGAAACTCTTCGGCCCGTTCAATCATGTGCAGCTTTTCCCGCGTGATTTCCTCGCCGTAAGGAATGCGGCTGGCGAGACAGGCGGCAGCAGGTTTATTCCACGTGGGAAGCCCAGCCTCACGCGATAAACGGCGGATTTCCTCCTTCGTTAATCCCGTCTCCTGGAGCGGGCTGCGCACCCCCAGCTCGCGCCCGGCACACCTGCCCGGCCTGTAGTCCCCTTCGTCATCCTGATTTTCCCCGTCAATCACCCAGGCGATTCCCTTTTCCTGCGCCAGTTCCCAAAATTTAGCGTAAAGAAGCTTCTTGCAGTAATAACAGCGTTCGGGAGAATTCGCCCGGTACTCCGGCAGGGCCAGAGGGTCGAAGGGAACAACCAGATGCTTTACTCCCAGCTTCCGGGCGATTGCGCCCGCCTCCTCCACCTCCCGCTGGGGATCAACCGGAGAGGAGGCGGTCACCGCCCAAACCCGGCCCCCCAGTTCCTGCCGGGCCACCCAGAGGAGAAAGGTGCTGTCCACCCCTCCGGAAAAGGCCACAAGGGCGCTTCCCAGCCCCCGGACGATCTTCCTCAAACCGGCCAGCCTGGCGCCAAGATCATCCACATCAGCCAACCTCCTGTTTCCGGTTCCTGTGCTTAAATTTTTTACTCCGGCCTGCTCCGGTTAATTTTTCTCCGGCAATAACCCAAAACCCTTTTACGCCAGGCAATTTTTCATCCATCCGCCGCCTTCCAGACTGCCGGCGGATTTCTGTTACTTAATGGGAATAAAAGAAGCCGCCAAAAAGGCTGGTCATTACGACCAGTGGGAGGTGTATGGCGGCTTCTGGGGGGGTACTTAGTCGGGACTTTACCTTCAGAATTTCCTGTCATTCAGAATGCTATTTTTCTTTTTTCTTAAAGGGGTTCTGGATCCCCAGTTCTTTTAAGACATATTTATAGAAAAAGTCGAGGTCGTCATAGGGAAACTCAAGTTCGATCTTTTCTTCCGCCTGGGGCTCCTTTTCCTCGGGAGAGGTTTCCGGTATTTCTTGCTTTTGTAATTTCTTTTCAGCTTTCTCCTCCTGCTCACGCTTCACATGCCCGTTACCGCCCTCATTCTCGGGAGTCATTAAACAGCCCCTCCTTCCTTCCTTCCCTTCCTTATCCTTAAATAAAACTGTTGCAACCCCTTACCTAATTCTTTTGTGAAAAAAGAAACATGCAATAAATATGCCAATGAATTATCACTTAAAAAGGATTCAGAGTTCCCAATTCCTTTAAAAATTCCTAAAAACGTAATAGGGGATAACTTCCCTTCCTCCTCTCTCGTCACACCCATCCTGAGGACTTTTAATCTCCTCTTCTAATCCCTTTTATCTCAAGGATTTATGCAAAATATTTACGCAAAAAACATACCAAACTATCCTGGAGCTTCTTTATCCGGCAAAATTCTCACAAAAAGATGCCCTAACAAGGGTACTGCATCTTTTTGGCCCCCCGTTTCAGGCTTCGCAAGGCTTTTTTCGTGCCTTTTGTTCCGTGATTTCGTAATTTTTGCCGGGAATCTGGAATCCCTTTCGTAAACGAGGAAAACCGGCTTTTTAGAGTTCGGGGAAGGTTGGGCTCCCGGATTTCAACTGCTCGTAGACAGTTTCCACCGCCTCCCTGACCTCTCGGGAGAGGGGATAGCCGAAGGCAACCACCTTCGGCTGAATTCCTACAAAACAGACCCTGGGAGCAATCTCTTTCAAGGCGAGCAGAAAAAACGTCAGCGGCAAATCATGGGTGGTGAAGATGAACTGGTCGGCTATATAATCCTCGGAAAGGAGGCGGATGCTCCCCGGCGCCAGGCCCATTTCCGCCGCGTCTACCACAACGACCAGTTCGGGGTTGATCTTACGAACCTGATGCAGGCAGTTTTCCGGCGCCGATTTCCCATCGATTACCTCCCAATCTGAAAGCGGAGAGGAGACAAGGAGCCGGGCCAGCAGCGGCCCGGCTCCGTCATCCCCCATTAAACTGTTTCCAACTGTAATCACGAGACCTTTCATGATGCCCTTACCACCAGGTAGATTGCCGGCTCTTCGGCGATTGCCCGCAAAAGCCCCATCAGGGAATAGGCCCACTCCTTCTCCTCCGGCAACATTCCCGGCAGGGCTGAATTGAGAGAACGCAGGAGGATTCCGATATGCTCCCTGGTAATTTCGATTTCTCCCCATTTCAAGACCCCCTCCAGTTTCCGCCTCCCCTCTCCCGGGGGAAACTTCGCGATCCACTTTGCGTATTCCTCCCGGTCCATGCCCATAATTTTCCGGAAACAGTCCAGGACTCCGACGTGGTGGCCGATGGCCAGGCTGTAATAGATCAGGTGCTGGAACTTTTCCGGGACATCCTTGCTGTCCACAAACTTCCGGCTCAACTGGTAAAATTCAACCTTTCTGGACATTGCCGCCCGCTCCTTTCCATTTTAGCCACGTAGAGCCGGTGAATTTTAAGATAGACTTCCACAAGGCGCGGGTCCTTCTCTGCATTCAAGAATGCATCCAGTTTCTGTTCAATCCTCTGCAGATCCTTTTCTCGGAGAAACTCCAGATATTGCTCCGCGATCCGCTTCCCGTGCCAGTACCCGCAGAGGCGGCGGGCCTCCCGCTCGATCTCCTTCCGGAGGTCGATGGGAACCTCGGGAAACTTGAGCTTCGCTCCCGCTCCCGCTCCTTCCACGTAATGCTCGCCCTTCATCTTCTGTTGCAGCAAACCGAGGGCAACCGCGCAACCGTGGATGGTGGCGCAGGGAGTGGGAGGACACCCCGGAATATAGAGATCAACAGGGAAAATGCTGTCGGCCCCACCCCAGACGGCGTAGCTGTCGTGGAAGATCCCACCGCTGCAGCCGCAGGTGCCGTAGGCTACCACGACCTTGGGCTCGGGGGCCGCCCGGTAAGCCCGGATGGCGGGCACCCGCATGGATCTCGTCATGGGGCCTGTAAAGACTACGACATCGGCGTGCCGGGGGGAACCCACCACCTTGATCCCGAATCTTTCCGCGTCAAAAAGGGGTGTAATTGCGGCAAAGATCTCGATCTCACAGCCGTTGCATCCCCCGCAGTCAACCCGGTAGACATACACCGAGCGCTTAATCTGCTTTAAAAGTTTCAGCTTTAGCTCCAGGAGCTTTTGCTTCTGGCTGGCATCCAGTTCCTGCTTTAAAGTAATCAATTTCTCCACCTCCTATTCAAGGGGCGCGAACATGGCCTTTTTCATCTTTTCCACGTCAACCTTTCTCCTGCACTCGGGGCAGACCTCTAAAAGGGCCCTCCGGTTCGCGATTTCCGGCTCGGGAAGCCCGGCCTGCATCATCACAGAGAGGACGTATTCCAGCTCCTTCGCCGGAGTGAAGAACCTGTCGCACAAACTGCACTTATTCAAACGGAAGTCGGCCCGGCAGATCAGATCCTCCCTGTTGAAAGCAGCCATTTCAAATTCAGGAGAAAGGGTGATCGCTTCCGTCGGGCAAACCTCTTCACAGCGCCCGCAGAAAATGCAGCGGCCGTAGAAAAGCTGCCAGGTCCTGATTCCCTTTTCCAGATCGCAGCTTAAGGTGATGGCATTCGCCGGACAGGCGAGGGTGCAGGCGCCGCAGGAGATGCACTGCTCAAAGTTATAAACCGGCTTGCCCCGGAAGCCGGGCGCCACCTCCGCCGGCGCAAAGGGGTATTTCAGAGTTGCCTCTCCTACCTGGAGCACTTTTTTAAGCAGCTTGATCATCTTGTTAACCTCCTTCCCTCTTCCCGGTACAATTATTTCAAGACTTGAGCGGGGAGTCTTTCTGTTCGCGGCAGTACCGCTCCAACTCCTGGTAAGAGATGGTCTTCGCCTTCTGCTTACGAATGTCGACTACGGTAACCCGCTCCGTACACGAGTAACAGGGGTCGATGCTGGCCACAATGAGGGGAGCGTTGGAGATCACGTTCCCCCGGAGCATGTACCTGATCGGCGGCCAGTTGTTGTAGCTGGAGGCGCGCGGCCGCCACCGGTATACCTTCTGGTTGTTGTCGGTCATCAGCCAGTGGATGTCTTCACCCCGGGGGGCCTCAACACACCCCACCGCCCAGCGATGCGGTTTATAGGTGAAGCCCTCAACCAGTATGGGGCCGTCCGGCATCTCGCTCAGGCAGTTTTCCAAAATCGAGAATATCTCATAAATCTCTAAGGCCCGGACCAGGGTCCTGGCGAGAACATCGTTCCCTTCCTGGGTGATCAGCTTCCAGGGGACGCGATCATAGGCGCAGTAAGGGTGGTCGGCCCTGGTATCCCGCCTGTAGCCGGACCCCCGAATGTTGGGGCCGACCGGGCTGAGGTCCCTGGCAACTTTCCGGTCCAGCACACCAACCCCCTGGGTGCGGTGGAACAGGTTGGGGGTGTTGACCAGGATATCGATCATTTCATCGACTTCTTTGCGGACTTCGGCCATTAAAGCGAGCAAGCGGTCCCGCTCATCCTTCAAGATGTCCTTGCGCACCCCTCCGATCAGGTTCATCCCGTAGGTTTTCCGGGCCCCGGTGAGGATTTCCGCCATTTCCATGGATTTTTCCCGGACCCGGAAGAGCTGCATAAATCCCGTATCAAATCCGATGAAATGGCAGGCCACACCGATGTTTAAAAGATGGCTGTGGAGCCGCTC
>DAOURU010000329.1 GCA_030627585.1 Bacillota bacterium | reverse complement strand
CGTCATTAACGGCGCCCGCCTCCTTTAGCGTTCAGCGGATCTGGACCTCTCTGGTCACTTCGGCCGATGCCAATAGCGGACCAGATCCCATTCAAGTCCGGTGCTCAAAAAAGAAAAGCTCCTGGCCGGAATTACCCGGCCGCCGCCTTTCCTGCACTGCGGAGCCTCAAGGGCCGCGTTAGTGTTGATTTTCAATGCGCTGGCCTTGCGGGGGCTGCCCTTTAGGAATTTTTATCTCCAGCAGGCCATTCCGGCATGATGCCTGGGCCTGGTCAACGTTAAGCTGAGGGGGGAGCGGGATCTGGCGGAAAAAGGTGCCGGGGTTTCTTTCCCGGTAGCGAGGGACCATCCGGCTTTCACCCTCCCGGATTTCTCCCCGGATGACGAGCAGGGTGGGAGTGCTTTCGACGTTGATCTGTTCCGGTTTCACTCCGGGAACTTCGACAACAATCAGGATGTTTTCGTGATCTTCGAAAATATCAATCCGGGGCTGCCAGGTTAAACGCGGGGGCTGGAAATACGGAACGAAGCCGGGAACAGGGCCCGGGTAGGCCGCAGGGTTTCCTGCAGGCGCCGGGTTTTCGCGGGGTGGAATTTCCTGGCCCTGCGTTTGCCCCCCCGGCTTTTCAGGTTGGGGGCCCGGCTGGAACCCCGGCTGGGGACCGAAAAAAGTATAACTTGGATCGTAGGACATTTTAAGGCCTCCTTTTGAGACAGGTGTGGGGGCAAAACCTGTTTTTCAAAACAGTTGTTGCCGGATGCTTCTAGCTTGTAACCTGGATGCGGCGCCGCGCCGCGAGGTCCGCCTTCGGCAGCCGGACTTCCAGAATGCCGTTGTTGTAAGAAGCGGAACCGTGCTCGGCCCGGACGCTTGTCGGAAGAGAGACGGTCCGGAAGATGCTGGTCGCACCCAGGCCCGGCATTCCAATTGTGCTGGCACTGATCGTGATCGAGTCATCAGTTACTGTCAGGTTCAGGTTATTAGGGTTGATATTTGGCAGTTCTGCCGCCACTACTACATCGCTGTTTGTTTCAAAGAGGTCTACCCGGGGCTGAGCGAGGCCCGGGGAGGGCATGAAGGAGGTGCCTTGCGGTCTAACTCCCCAGCCAAGGGCAGGGTTCACGGCCTGCCAACCCGGGGCCGGATTGATGTTTGCCCAAAAGACAGGATTCGCCATTCCCTGCCAGGCCCCCGCGCCCGCCGGGGTGAAAGTATAACTGAAGGCTGCAGGGTTGGTCTGGAACATTCCGGCTGCGCCTGCCGCAGGTGAGGCGGCGATATTAGCGGGATTCATGGTTTGCACGTACATGGAACCTTGTTAACCTCCTTAAGTTCCCAGAATTCGGTAGATTCAGGTTTAAATCGCTTGCTTGTGATGGGACCAGATTTTGCCCCCGCAAACTAGTATTTGAGAATTCAGCAGAAATATACATGTCTTCCTGGGGTGTATTGACCGCAGTCGAGATTATTGTTATGATCAGCACAGTGCAGGGAATCTGCTGGATGCGGAATAAATTTGAGGCAGGGAAATTTATGGATAATCCGGGAATGGTTTTAATGCCGGGAGGAGTGCGTGATCTTCTGCCCGGCGAGGCGCGGCAAAAGCGGGAGCTCGAGGCCGGCTTGT
>DAOURU010000191.1 GCA_030627585.1 Bacillota bacterium | reverse complement strand
GTACCGTCAATTAATGCAATACGCAAAGCAGGAATCACAACAGCATCAAGAGATTTGTTGTCAGAAGAGCACCAGTGAAACTCGATGTCGTAGCCCTCTTCCTGCATTTCCTTCCCAATCTGCTTCATAAAAGTAGACTTCCCTACCCCAGGACCTCCTTTAATAATGAAAATCCTTGCAGCATCAGGTTCAATGATGTTCTCATAGAAAGAATAAAAACCGAGGCATGTATTCCCGCCAGGAAAAACCATTTTGACCTTTCCCTTACCCAAACCGGAACCCTCCTTTTTAAAACCTTCCATTATTAAAAAGTTATTAAAAAGTTCCTCTGGATTTTGAAAAAATGCGGCATGAAACAAGAAAAGCGCCTTTTGCGAGACGCCCTTGCCCCTTCTTAATTTTATTAGGTTTCCTTTGCAAATATTCCATTAACAATTCCTGCCGTACTCCTACAACATACCCTCTCCATAACAAAACCTGCCAAAACTGCTCAAGCAAGCAGGCGGGCAGTTCAGGCAGGTCGCACTTTAAAATTCAAATCAAGGGAATGAAAACTGAAGAAGAAAGCTCAAAAAACGGTCTTCTGAAAAAAGCGCAATCTACACTTTTTCAGGAACCTGGGATTTCTTTTGATCCAGGTAGTGCACGGCGCTTAGGGCCGCCGTGAGTCCTTCCCCCACTGCCTTTCCTATCTGGAAAGGTTTTCCGGTGCAGTCGCCGGCAGCAAAAACGCCGGGGATGTTTGTCGCCATCTCCCGGTCTACAATAATAGCGCCGCCGTTGATCCGGAGCCCTGCAATGAGGCGCTCGGCAGGAGCAACCTCGCGGATGATGAAGACTGCTGCCACAGGGAGTTCCCCCGAAGGAAGAGCAAGCCCGGTCACCCGTTCCCGACCCAAAATCTGCCGGGGCTGCTCCCGCTTCACTTCTACCCCGGCGCCAACATTGACTTCACCCCGGTAGCGGGGAAAAAAGTAAACCCTCCTGCAGATTTCGGCGAGAAAACCGGCCTCTTCTTCAGCCCCGGGAGTTTCTGCGATGACCGCGACGTCCTGGCCGCGGTAGAGGGGGCCGTCGCAGGTGGCGCAGTATCCCAAGCCCCGCCCTAAAAGCTCTTTTTCTCCGGGCAGGAAGCGGGTTTGCTGGATTCCCGCCGCGAGAATGACCGCTCTGCTCTGGTAGATCCGGTTGTCCCGCGTCATACAGGTGAATTTTTCGCCGGGGTAAATATTCTCGACACGAGCCTGTTCGAGCGCCGCACCCATTTCCCGGGCGTGTGTCAAAAAGCGGTTCTGTAGTTCTTCCCCTGAAATTTCAGGAAAGCCAAGGTAGTTTTTGACCTCCGGCGCCTTGCCGAGCCGCCGGGAACCTATTTCGGCGCTCAAAACAAGCACATTTTTTTCCCGGATGCGCCCGTTCACTGCCGCCGCTAAACCGGCGGGGCCCGCGCCGACGATAAGCAAATCCCAAACCGGCGGTTTTTCTTGCTTCAAATCTACTCCTCCTTACCGGGTTTTAAAACAAAAAGTTTCACTTAGGTTAAATCAGGAAGCTGCTCTATAGAACTCCCTGACAGATGCAACCAACCCGAAACAGCCGCTTAACATCATGTCTCCCCAGGGAACCGCAAAGTAACCCAGATCCTTCGCCAGATGGCGCCTGGGGCCTGTAATTGCAATAAACTCAAAACAGCCGGGATCAGGCGCCTCAGGACTCCGCGCGCAACCATGCCCGCCGTCTGCGTAAACCTCTTCGCTGGTTACTTCCCCCCGGCGAAAGCGGGCCAGATAATCCCGCAGCTTTCCGGGGGTCATCATACCAGTATGGTGTTCGAAAATTCCCCAGATGCGGTCTCCCCGGAGAAGGGCGGCCAAAACGTGCTGGTTTCCGACATTCATTACCACCGCACCTTCTTTCTGCCGGGCCGCAACCGCGGGGTCTAAAAGAGCCCCCCGGATTGCCGCGGCTCCCGTATCCATTAAAAAGGCACCGGGAATCATCTCTTGAACCGCCCGCATTCTGGTGAAATAAGAAGGAATTTCGCGGCAGTAGATTAAGTCGGAAAGCCTTCCTCCCTGCTCGAGAAACCGCTCCCAGTGCTCAAAGCGAAATTTCCGGTTGCTTTTTCCGATTGCCTCGCCGTGATCCTGAACCGCAACCGCCACGGTCTCCGGGAGTTCAACATCAAAAAGGGTCAGCGCCTGCCTCAGGTTGTCCAAATCCACATCCTGCAGGTAGAGGCCGATGCAATTTTCTTCAGGGTGTTTCTCGACAATTTGCACACCCAGCGCCTCAACTTCCTGAAGGTCGTCCCGGATGGTTTTTGCGGCGCGCGGCGTGGCATAAGCTCGCAGCCCGGCGGCCAGGTGCTTTTTAAGGGCGCGGACGAGGGGCCCTCCTCCCATCAGGTTTCCACACAAAAAAACGTTCTCGCCCCTTTCGCTCGCACGGGCGATGCGCCCGGCAAAAATCTTAGTTTGCGAAGGAAGAACAAGCTTGACACAATTTTCCACAGGCTTTCCTTCCTCGTAGAGAAGAATATCTTGTGTTCCGGCACCGACGTCTACAGCCAGGATGGAAACACTTTCTTGCAAGGCGGGGACCCCCTTTAATTTATTTTCAAGATTTTTTTACAACTCTGGGCGGGTCTTGCCAGGTTAGCAGGATCTTGTATCCCCAAAGGAGAATATGTTAAAAACCGTTTTTGCCGGTTAGAAATTAAGGAATTAGGAGAAAGCTATGATCCGAATCAAGCTTGAGAATGCCCGGCCCGGGATGATTTTAGCACGGGATATTTGCAGTGCAGAGGGTAAAGTCTTGCTCGCAGCCGGGGTGGAGCTGGACGAACGCTATCTCGCGCGCTTGAAAGAAATCGGGGTTCCTGCCGTTTACATTTACGATCGCCTCACCGAAGGGATTGAAATTATAGATGTTATTTCCGCAGAAACACGGCTTCAGGCCCTCTCGACAGTGAAAAACATCTTTCAAGAAGCCCAGAGAACACAGCACCTCAATATCGAGGGTGCCCGCAAAACGGTGGACAACATCATCTCTGAAATTTTAACGAATAAAAATGCCCTGTTCAATCTGGCGGAAGTGCGGGCCTATGATGATTATACCTTTGCCCACTCCGTAAACGTTTGCGTTCTTTCCGTTATAACCGCAATCTCCCTCGGCTTCAATCAAAATCAACTTTACGAGCTGGGGATCGGGGCGCTCCTCCACGATATCGGAAAAACCAGACTTGACCACAAGCTTCTCAATAAAATCGAACCCCTCAGTATCAGTGAATTCGAAGTCATTAAAAAACACAGCAGAGAAGGGTTTGAAATCCTGCGTAAAATTCCGGAACTCTCACTTCTTTCGGCCCACGTTGCTTTTCAGCACCACGAGCGGTTTGACGGAAGCGGTTATCCCCGCGGGCTGCGAGATACTGAAATTCACCAGTATGCGAGGATCACGGCTGTGACAGATGTCTTTGATGCTCTCACCTCGGAACGCGTCTATTGCC
>DAOURU010000312.1 GCA_030627585.1 Bacillota bacterium | reverse complement strand
GGTTGATGAATATCTCCTCTCAGTGCGGTCAAAGGTTTTAGAGGCAACTCGTTTATCTCTAGAGGAGCCACATATCGCATGTTTGTGCAACAGCCGGGGCGTAAAGGCATATATTTTTTCCGTTATCGGCGAATTAACCAAGGTCAAGGATGTTCTGATTAATATTGGGCAGATATTGAGATTAGACACGCAAATTTTTAAGCACAGCATAAATGTTTGTGCCCTTTCCCTGATTTATTCCCGTTATTTCAATGAATCGAGGGAGAAAGCCAAAGTATTGGCAGCGGGGACTCTTCTCCATGATGTAGGAAAAACTAGGTGCTCAGAAGTTTCACTGCAAGAGCCTCTTTTCTCTGAAAAGGCCGAACGAAACCACCCTCTTTGGAGTTTTGCAATCTTAAAAAATTTCAAAAATCTCGGGGTCGTACCGGCTTACATTGCTTTGCAGCACCACGAGTGGTATAACGGAAAAGGTTTTCCTGGAGGCCTTCAGGGTGATCGAATTTTACGACCGGCGAAAATTTTAGCTATCTTGCATTACTATGACCATCTGGCTGCATTAAGTGAGCATGATGTTATTAAAGATGTTATTATTGAAGCGATCAACAAAATCATACAAGATCGCGGAACTCGTTTGGATCCAAAACTGGTAAGCGATTTTTTGGTCTTGACCGGATATTTAGAGAAAAACAGCTTTGTGCAGATTTCCTCTGGTGAGATTGGTCTGATAATTCAAAAAAACACAGATCCCTTGAAGCCGATTATAAAACTGATGTTCGATAGGTCAGGCCATATCTACAGGTCTTTTCCCGAAATAAACCTGGTGCTGGAAAAAGACTTAAAAGTTATCCGAATATTAAACCTAAATGCTGTTTGGAAAAAAGGTTCTTTATAATGGACCCACGTGGAGGTTCCTAAAATCCACGATGTGGGGCGCGTCCTGGAAAAACACCGCCGTCTGCTCCCGCAGGTTCTTCAAGAGCGCCTTGAGGAGATCAAGAGGATTTCCAAGCGCCTGCGGAAAGAAAGAGAGTTGAGCTTTTACGGAGCTGAGGATTTCATCCCAACCGAGGAATATGACCTGGAGGACGCAGAGCTGGCCATCAGGGAAGCGGAGCTGGTCCTAAAAACAGTACAGGCTGCTTTCGAAAGCACCTAGACGGATGGGGAGAGCAGGGAATTCTCACCGACTTGGGCGTTCTGGTGGTGATGGATTCAGAAGATGACTTTGTGGGCCGGCTGATTTATGGGGTAAGGTTGGGATGGCATAACTGCCGAGTAAGTTTCCCCATTATCGGGCAAATACCTGGCATCGGCCTGCCGTGCCTGCCACTCCGCCCGGCGTGGCAACTTTACTTGACGAAGATCTCTGAGCATCATTTCTAATCGCATTCCAAAGGCTTCAGGTAGGGACTCAACATCGATCTTACGCTCGACCCATTTCAACCAACCGCCAGTTGCGACAGCTCAGTCTTTGCGGTGAATCGGTTTTTCATGCAGGGCCTTTGGCGTTACCCACCAGCGCCATGCCGTTCTTTCCTCAATTGCATAATTCAACATCTTTCCTACCCCAAACGCTCGTGCCCAATAGCCTGGTAGGCAGGCTTCGGGAACTCGATTTTCACCGGCTGCCGGTATATCGGGTGGGTAAGCAGGAGTTCCCCCTTATCCAGCACGTACGCATGTCATTTTCTGGATAAAGAGATTAAATAAAACATGAAGGCATTTTTCGCATCTTTGGCGAAATATTTCG
>DAOURU010000104.1 GCA_030627585.1 Bacillota bacterium | reverse complement strand
TTGTTCCAGGAATCAAAAACCGCCTTTACGGCCAGCCGCAGTTGGGTCATGGGATCCTGCGGAAAATCTTCTCCCGTCGTTGATTTTACGATTTCTTTGTATTCCCGGATCACGGCCTTTAAATGCTCGGGGCCAAGCTGGTGGTCGTGCTGGAAGTCGTACTGCTGCTTGTACCTGGCAAGCACCTCTTCGAACCGGGAGTGCTCGATCCCGAGTACGATGTCACTGAACATTTGAATGAACCGCCTGTAGCAATCCAGCGCAAAACGCTCGTCTCCTGTTGCTGCCGCCAGGGCCTGGACAGTTTGATCGTTAAGACCCAGGTTCAGGACGGTATCCATCATCCCCGGCATAGAAATGGCTGCCCCCGAACGAACCGAAACAAGAAGCGGATTCCGGAGATCCCCGAAGGTTTTTCCGGCTCTTTCCTCCAGTTTTCGCAAAGCGGCCTGGATCTGCTCTTCGAGACCGGGCGGGAACTCCTTCTGAGCGCTGTATTCATTGCAGGCCTCTGTTGTAATGGTAAAACCAGGCGGCACGGGGAGGCCGAGATTGGTCATTTCAGCCAGTCCTGCCCCCTTCCCCCCAAGCAGATACTTCATGTCGGCCCTTCCCTCGTCGAGCAGGTAAACATATTTTTTATCTTGCATCTCGCTCCCCCTTATAATAAATTTCTAAAACCTTGCTTGCCGTCTCTTCCACTGCTTTATTGGTGACATCAATCACCGGACACCCCAACTGAGCCATCAGCCGGTCGGCATAAGCCAGCTCCCTTTGGATGCGCTCTAAATTGGCGTACTCCGCCTCGGTGGTCAATCCCAGAGTTTTTAAGCGCTCCTGGCGGATCTGGTTGAGCGGATGGGATTTAATCGTAAGACCGATGATTTTTCGGGCCGGAATTTTAAACAGTTCGGCGGGCGGCGCCACCTCCGGGACGAGAGGAACATTGGCCGCTTTAATCCGTTTATGAGCCAGATACATGCAAACCGGGGTTTTTGAAGTGCGGGAAACACCGATCAGCACGACATCGGCGTGAAGCAGGCCCCGGGGATCCTTGCCGTCGTCATATTTTACCGCAAACTCAACTGCTTCCACCCTGCGAAAGTACTGGTCATCCAGGCGGTGGAGCAGACCTGCCTGCATTTTTGGAACTAAATCTGTGGTTCGGGTCAAGGCCTCCAGCATAGGACCTAAAATATCTACGGTTGGAATGTTGCTGGCACGGGCCATTTCTTCCAGTTCTTCCTTCAAACCGGGAATCACCAGCGTATAAGCAATCACGCTGGGTACTGCACTCGCCTCTTCCACAATCTGGGCGAGGACGCTTTTTTCGCTTACATAAGGAACGCGCCTGATTTCAAATCTCCCTGCATTAAACTGGCTTGCCGCAGCGCGCGCCACAAATTCTGCCGTTTCTCCTAGTGAGTCAGAAACTATATAAATTACCGGAACGCTCATAACTGGACAACATCCCCTCTCAAACTTATTTGCCTTCCCCCAGCTCCACAAAAATCCGCACAACGGTACTTTTCGTAAACCGCCCCGTCACTTTAAACCTCTCTTTTCCTTCACTCGCCAGCGGAACAACGACGGGCAAGGCATCAATCTCGTGCTCAAAGAGCTTGCGCCCCGCCTCGTAAACAGACTCTTCTCCACTTACAGTAACTACATTCGGAACGCGGGTCATCACCACCCGGACCGGGATCTTATGCAGGTCGATCTGTCCCAGCGCTACTTTCAGGAGATCCTTGCGGGAAACCACACCCTCCAGGTATCCTTCGCTGGAAACGATAAAAAGCGTTCCCGCATCTTCTGTAAAAAGGGCCACAATGGAATCATAAACAGAGGTATCGCCTTCGACAACAACCGGCACCGCCTTCACTTCCTCGACCTTCAAGCGGCGGATTTCTTCGGCTGCCAGCATGCGGGGGGTTTTCCCGCTGCAAAAATAACCCACCCGCGGCCTGGCTTCCAATAAACCCGCCATCGTTAAAACAGTCAAATCCGGCCGCAGAGTGGCACGCCGCATGTTGAGCATCGAAGCGATCTGCTCTCCTGTAATTGGAGCATGTCTTTTTACAATTTCAAGGATTTGTTCCTGGCGGGATGTCAGTTCGATGGCGAAAAACCTCTCTTTTGTTGATTTTCTGTTCCGTGAGATGATTTCGACTCATTTTGCGATATCCGCTCTTAATACTTTATTTATAAAATGTGTTATACTATTTCAGCTTTTTCTTTTAAAAATATATTATAAATATATACGATTTCAAAATAAAAAGTCCTTCTTTTTTATGGCAATTTTTCCTGGAAATAAATACTACCGGACGATTTTTCCAAGGTCCCCGAGTTCCTCCAGCGTCGCCGCGATATCCTTAAGGAGGGCAAGACGGTTTTCTCGTAAAGCCCGATCGTCCACCATTACCATAACTCCGCTGAAGAAGCTGTCAATAGGCTCCACGAGCAAGGCCCCTGCGAGCAGCGCCTGCTTGAAATCATATTTCCGGACAAAGCGCCTCACATCTTTTTTAATCTTTTCCCAGGCGCGGTAAAGCTCCTGCTCTTCTTCTTCTGTAAACAGACCGGGATTGACGTTGTCATGTGCGGCATGCCGCGCCAGGTTTGCCGCTCTGGTATAAGCCGTCAGGAGGGCCTCGAATGCCGGTGTTTCTCTCAAATCAACCAGCGCTTCCAGGCGCGCCCGCACGGCGAGCAGGCGGTCGTGCGTGGGGCCCAGCGCCGCCTCGACAAGATCGTAGCTATAGCCCTGATCCAGGAAAAGGTTGCGGAGCCGGGCGCGGAAAAAATCCCCTAAACTTGCCTGAACCGCAGCGCGGGATGCCTTAAATGCTGCTTCCCGGTAGGCCTGGTAAGCCTGTGCGACCAGATCGGCCAGTGAGAAATCAAATTTATGGGCGAGGGTGATGTGGCAAATTCCCAAGGCCTGGCGGCGCAGTGCATAAGGGTCCTGGGAGCCTGTCGGTTCGAGGCCCAAACCGAAGCAGCCTACAAGGTTGTCAATTTTATCAGCGAGAGCGACGACAGCCCCCGGTTTTGTCTTCGGAAGGGCGTCCCCTGCGAAGCGGGGCCGGTAGTGCTCCCTGATTGCCTGGCAGACATCCTTTTTTTCGCCGCCCGCACCGGCATATTCGGCTCCCATAATTCCCTGCAGTTCCGGAAATTCGTAGACCATGCTCGTAACCAGATCCGCCTTCGCAAGGAAAGCCCCCCGCTCTGCCGCCGCCCGCTGTTTTTCCGTCAGTTTGAGAGCGCTTCCCAGATAGCGGCTCAAAGCCACAAGGCGCGCCGCCTTGTCGTAGATCGTTCCCAGGCCCTCAAGGAAAACGATTGATTTCAGTTTTTCCACCCGGGCCGCGAGGGGTGTTTTTAAATCCTCTTCGTAGAAAAACTCCGCGTCTTGCAGCCGCGCCCGCAGCACCTTCTCGTTGCCTTCCCGGACCAGGTCGGGGTCCCTGACAGGCCCGTTACAAAAGAAGACAAACTTGGGAAGCAGGCTTCCCTGCTCGTTCCAGACCGGGAAATACCGCTGGTGCTCTTGCATGGGAGTGATGATTGCTTCAGGAGGAAGCCGCAAAAAGCGGGGTGAAAAGCTGCCGCAGAGAGGGGTTGGATATTCGACGAGATGGGTTATTTCTTCCAGCAGTTCCTCATTGGGAAGGACCTTTCCCCCGGCGCGGGCGGCCTCTGCCTGCGCGCCTTCCCAGATCATCTTTTTGCGCGCAGCCTGATCCGCAATGACAAAGGCACACCGCATCTTCTCCAGGTATTCCTGCGGCCTCGGGATCACTATCGGACCCTCTGCAAAAAAGCGCACCCCGTGGGTAATCCGCCCCGGTTTTAAATCATCCAGCGCAAAGTCAACCACCTCTTCCCCTAAAAGGGATAAGAGCCAGCGGATCGGGCGGGCGAATTTCAATTCCCGGTCCCCCCACCGCATCGGCTTGGGGAAAGATAAACCGGTAATTAAACGGGGGAGCTGCTCGCGCAGGACCTCCCGGGTCGGCCGGCCCGGAATGCGTTTCCGGGCAAAAACATATTCCCCGGCCGGCGTCTCCTGCACGACCAGGTCTGCAACTGAAACCCCCTGGCTCCGGGCAAAACCATGCGCCGCCTTCGTAGGTCGGCCGGCCTCATCAAAAGCGGCGCGCCAGGGGGGCCCCTTCACTTCCTCGACAAGATCAGCCTGGCTCTCCTCAATTTTAACAATGTAAAGAGCAAGCCGGCGGGGTGTCCCGTAAGTTTCAATTCCCTCGAAACCGATCCTGTTTTCGGTGAGCATTTCTCTCCCTAATTCCTCAAGCTGATTAAGGGCGGGCTCAACGAACCGCGCCGGAAGCTCTTCGGTTCCAATTTCCAGCAAGAAATCCACAAATTATGCCTCCTTTACCTCTCGCCTTTTGAAATCCTGCCTGTCAGAAGCTTGCAGATCAGGTTCTCCCGGTTGGGCCGGGATTTTCAGGCAGACTCCCATGCCCTTTTTCCTTCTTCCAGCGGGGGAAGCCCCAGCCGGGCGCGCGCTGCGGCATCCTTCAAAAGGGGGTAGCCGAGCCGCTCCCGCAGGGCGAGATAGCCCTGGGCGCAAAGGCGCGCCAGGTGCCGGACGCGGGCAATGTAAGAGGTGCGCTCAGAAACGCTCAAGGCCCCCCGCGCCTCCAATAAGTTAAAGGTGTAGGAGCACTTCAGCACATAATCGTAAGCCGGCTGCACCAAACCCTTTTCGATCACGCGGGTTGCTTCGTTTTCATACATATCAAAAAGAGTGCAAAGCATGGCCGTGTCGGCAGCTTCGAAGTTATAGCGGGAGTAGTCCACCTCCCCCTGGTGGTGCACGTCGCCGTAGGTGATGTCTCCGGTCCAGACAACATCGAAAACACTGTCCACTTTCTGAATGTACATGGCGATCCGCTCAATCCCGTAAGTGATTTCTGCGCTCACAGGCCGGCAGTCAATTCCCCCGCACTGCTGAAAATATGTAAACTGGGTTATCTCCATCCCGTCCAGCCAAACCTCCCAGCCGAGTCCCCAGGCTCCCAGTGTGGGGGATTCCCAGTTGTCCTCTACAAAGCGGACATCGTGGCTCTCCAGGTCAATCCCCAAATAGGCCAAACTGTTGAGGTAAAGGTTGATGACATCATCCGGAGAGGGCTTCAAAATTACCTGATACTGAT
>DAOURU010000071.1 GCA_030627585.1 Bacillota bacterium | reverse complement strand
GTCTTGAATCTTCAGAAAGACCTCGTGAACTATATCCTCAGCCAGGCCGAAGTCTCTGATGACGAAAAACGCCGCCTGGAAGACGCGATTGTAGAAAAGCCTGTAAACATCCTGCAGAGCTTGGCGATCCCCGCTTTTCAACTGCTCTATGACCTCTTCATTCAAAGACAATACCTCCCAATTATCTCTTGAGATACAAAAAGCTACTTTGTGTAAAAGAGCCTCGTGATTACACTACTATAGTTTAAGTCCCTGTCTCTTGGCCAGTGCTTTTCCTAATTTATGACATATTCGACAGATATAGCATCAATCCTGCAGAAAATGCTAATAAATAGCAGCATATGGCAGACATGAAAAATCTTATAAAAAGTCGCGACCAAAAGACCGCCTCGTGCATCTTATATATGATGAGCAGGCAGCTTGTAAAATATTTCGCAGGAGGTGAGGCCTATCAGAGTAGAAGTAAAGAATGTTTCAGAGAGAAAAACAGCCCCCGGTGAACTAATAGGCTGTCATCCGTCATTCGCCGAGGGTTGAGCACCCTTCCTTTGCAGGGTAAAGGTGCAGGCAGTTTTATTGTAGCCTGATACCCCGGCCTTTGTAAAGGGATGACCGAGAGAGAGGATGGAAGGACTTACTAGAACCGGACAGGGCAGACTTGTAGAATGATACAGATAGCCGCTCGCACAACCTCCAATCTTGGTCCGCTTTATCAGTCATTTGAAACAGAAAAAAGCAAAACAAAGGAGGATGACAAATGAGGCGTGATCTTTTGAAAAGAAAAACAACAGTGTTGATCATTTCAGTAATAATGGTTCTGTGTTCCGTAACTTTTGCTTATGCAACAGATGAGTCAGCACAGGAGCCAACTGATCCCAAAGCTATTGAAAAAAATATTTCAGAACAAAAGCATTTTGCTTTGTTTCAAATCGACGCCTTGGTTGATATGGGTTATACTTACGATGAGATATCGAAGATGTCGCTGGATCAGGTGAACTCTATATTGACGAAAGATCTTAATGCAGAGGAACTTGCAAGTTACAACGCAGCAATTACAGCAATTAAAAATGGCACAAGCCCAGATGCAATTTTGGCTACACCTCCTGCAGGATATACTCATGTTGCAGTAGTTCCAGATGGAGGTGGAACAGATGAATGGTTTCATCCTAATGTAAATACAACAGAGAGCACAATTAGCGGCATAGTTACCGATGCGAAAGCAGGCGCACGGAAGATCTTCAACAACTACTCTCTTAACTATCCTGATATTCGGTATTCCTATTACATATGTGGAGAGTGGGGCGAAGATCCAGGGTACGAAAATTGGTGCCATGAAGGTGTTGACTTAAAGAATGCTGTATCACCTACCGCTGCTGTTTATTCACCGATATCCGGTGTTGTTTCCAAGTCAAGTACCAGCGGGAAATACGTAAATATTTACAATTCCTCGCTTGGAATCACAATGAATTTTCAACATTTGAATAATGTTGACGGTACAGGAAAACTACTTGAAGGCCAACCTGTCTCAGCTGGCCAATTTCTAGGAAACCAAAACACTACAGATGGTCATGTCCATGTACAGGTTTGTACACATGCCAGTTGTACGAGTGTACATAGTGGTCGAGATTTGACTTTAGTCTGTATCAAACCATATCAATACATTAAATGATTGGACGTTTTACCGATAGCTGTGGATATCACTCCCCAGCTATCGGCTATGATTTTGCTTTTTTTCTTTATAATAATAATTTACTATGAAAGGAAGATAAACATGAAAAGAAATTTAGCACTTGTAATTATTACAGCATTGATATTTCTTAATATCTCCGGATGTTCAAACAGAATGGTTACCAGCCCAACAATAGATACCAATCCCAAAGAGGATAAAAACTTGATGGAGATCAAGTTTGATTTTGACAAGGCAGAATCATATGTATTGTCAAAATGCCGCTGCTATGATGATAGTAATGTTTTATTGGCTTTTAAAAAGCCTGGCGAAGATCCATATTTGAAATTGTTTTCCTACAACATGGACATGAATACCAGTGATTTGTTGTATGACGGCCCTTTTTCTGTTGATTATGGCGATAGTATATTACTTAACGATCAACAGATTGGATACCAAAATTTTGAAAAGGCTATTATATATGATAGAAAAAGCAAGTCACTCATCAAGGAATTCACAAAACCGGATGCCGATAAATTTATATGTTATTCTCCGGACATGAAATATTTAGCAGAGGTCTGCGCAGATGGGCTGTATATTACAGATAACAACTCGTCCGAGAAGAAAAAAATCGATGATACTTCTACCAGCTACGCTAGCTTAACATGGGCCAATGACAGCTCAAAGTTGCTTTATATCACAGATCAGCGTTCCAATATCAGCATGATAGATATTAACTCAATGAGAAAACGCACTCTTTATGGCGGAAAGGACTTCAAGAATCCGGATGGGCTTGTTGAATTAAGCTGGTGTCGTTATTTACCAAACAACTCAGATATACTTGTCATTATGCTATGTGAGAATAATGATGCTTTTGCTGTGCTCAACAGCAGCAGGAATTACGAGTCAAACATTATTCCGGAAAACGGACACTTTACAACCATGGCCGTTTCAGATCATTTAATTCTTTATGGTTTAGACGAAAACAACTCAAAAGAATACAAGCTCATATGTTACGATTATGTTAATAATACTAAAAATATTATATTTAGTACCACTGATTGTATTGTATGTGCGGATTTTTCACCGGAAGGTAATAAAATAATATTTGGTACCTATTTAGATGGAAAACATGAATTATATACTTATAGTGTCAATTGATAAGCAAATTAAGAATGGATGCTTATTTCAAGTAAAGGAGTTTGCTTTTGTTGGGATTAGCCGGCGTCGAAGCAGTTGGTGATCGGCATGCGCCGGTCCTTGCCGAAGGCGCGGTGGGTGATCTTGACGCCGGGGGGCGCTTGTACTCTTTGCGGTCGACCATGCGGACCGCAAACTCAATGCCGGAGTCCACACCTCAAACGCTACCCGCCGTCATCATTCCCCAGCTCGTACCCGGCACAAAGATGGAAGCACCGGATGTCTTTATATCTACAGAATTCAACGGTGTCTCCCTGATAATGGAGAAGGTTAGCATTATCCTGTGTCAGGACATCCCGGCTGAAATTCAGATTCCAGTGGATCGTCTCGGTAATCGCTCCGGGAAAAACCGTAAAGCTTGAAGAGATTACAGCAGACAGCAGTGATCATCAGCCGATCCTTAACAAAAAGGTAGATCGGATTCTGCAAAACACCGGCAAGACCCTGGATTCTAACGATCTGAAGGATTACACAGCATTGTGCAAAGAGATCAAAACCACCCGTACCGCCTGACTGAAATTAAGGTGCCGCTTGCAGGCCGCTTCAGGACGCGGCGAAGGCGGTTGGGGTGGAGGAGGTCCGCTATGTCCCCGCCAACGGGGACGGGAGCTACGGCTTCTATACCTGGCGGGACGTGAGGAAACCTTCCGGCCCGGGAAGAGATGCCAAGTTAGAAAAGGGCATTGAAAATGAAGCCTGTCGCGATAGCAATGAAAAAGATGGTAATCACAAAGGCCGCTACCAGGCGGGGGCGCAGGATTGCTGCTAAAAGGCTGACTTCCGGAATACTTGCTCCTGCCCCTCCGATGATGAGGGCGGCTACGGTACCTAGTGCCATCCCTTTTTGCTGAAGCGTGATGCCTATTGGAATGATTGTTTCCGCCCGGATGTACATCGGGATGCCTACGATCGCAGCAACAGGTACGGCAAAGGGATTGTTGGGTCCGGCAATTTGAGTAATCCAGGCAGAAGGAATAAATCCGTAGATAAACGCACCGATTCCGGCTCCGATAATCAAGTAAGGCAGTACTTGAACGAAAAGCGCCCGCGCTTGTGCGGCGGCTCCCGCTAATTTAGGTTTGAGGCGTCCCCATCTGGTTAAATTTTCGGAGAACAAATCTACAGGGATTTCTTCCATCTGCGAGCAGCAGGCGGTTGCGCAACACACTCCTCCAAAAGAGGGGCTGTTTTCTTTCGCAAGCCCGACCTTTTTGACGTGACCGGCAAGACCTAATCTTTCCCAGACGGCGCCTCCCACCGCAGCTAAAATGAAAGTAACAATTCCGTAGACGAGGGTAACGCGCCACCCGAAAAGAGTGAGAAAGAGCCCGAGAATCACGGGATTTAAAACAGGAGAGGCCAGAAGGAACGACATGCTGGCGCCGAAAGGTGCTCCGCTGTTGAGGAGGCCAACCAGGATTGGAATTGTTGAACATGAGCAAAAAGGTGTCAGGGCGCCGAAGGCGGCCCCGATAATATTGCCCAACCCCCGCCGGGGTTTTCCCAAAACCTCACGCATTTTCTTGTCGGGCACAAACTGCTGGATCAGCCCCACGAGAAATGTAATGCCGATAAATAGGAGGACTAATTCCCCGGTAATTACTAAAAAGTAGCGCCCGGCTACAACAAGGTTATTTAAATTCACTCTTCTCTCTCCCCCTTTTCTTGCTGAGATTCTAACGCGCAGGATTCTTGAGACTCCTAATGATGTCGTCAGAGGTAAGGAACTGGCAGCAGTTTTTGAACCACTGCCTGACATCTGCGTGCAAGCTGTAGTAAGCCCAGGTGCCTTTTGTCTGCTTTTGAATCAGGCCGGCACTGGTGAGCAGCTTCAGGTGGTAGGAAATCAAAGGCTGTTTTTGGCCGATCAGGTCAACCAGTTCGCAGACGCACTTTTCTCCCTCCCTCAAAATAAGGAGGATTTTGAGGCGCAAGGGGTCGGCAAGAACCTGAAACTTTGCGGTATAGCTTTCCAGTATCCTGTTTATTTCTTCTTCTGTTAAGCAGCCTGAATTCGTGTCATTCATTTCTGCCATCCTTCTCCTCCTTTCAGTTTTATTATATCAAAAAAATTTGATATAATAAAACTGAAGTTAGTTTAAAATATTGTTCTCAAATGTCAAGGGATAAGAGTGCTTGGCTTAATGGAGAGGAGTCGGGAGCAAGCGAGGCTTATATTTTTAGTCTCCTCTTCAACTCTTCAGTAATTCCTCTACTGCATTTTCGATCATTGCCGTGGAAAGACCACCGTGGAACCGGGGGCGGTCGTTAAAAACGGTAAGCGGGAGGCGTACCTTATCCAGGATTGCGGCAACTTGCGGGTAGCTTTTCATTTCTTCACTTTTTACATCTACGTAGGTAAATTTCACGGCAGCACCGAATTTTTCCGCCAGATGCTTCCCCAGGTTTTCGGCTTCTTCCCGCATAGTTGTTGTTGGACCGCAACACGCGGCCTCTGGTAACGCATCGCAGCAGCTGCTGGCAGGAACCGGAGCGTTCGTGCCAAATACGATCACGTTAACTTCTTTCATCGTAGTTCCCTCCGTTCATTTATTCTTCTCGTCATTTATTCTACTCGCGTTCCGCTTGCCTTTTTGATTACGGCTGGCAAACGGCGAGATTAAGGTGATGCTGGTCTTGATACTTTTCAGAAGCCTCTATCCTCCCGGGATAGTTAAAAAGGGAGCCTTCATTTTCTTTCAGCGAGTTCAGTTTCCTTTAATAAAAGGTACTGGTAGGTATCATATTTTTCATCAGGGACGACCCCTGAAAAATAACGGCACCCCCAGTTTTCTTTTGCTTCATGAGGAGAAAAAACACGTTTGAACTTGGAGCAAAAAACTGCTCCTTGGGGTTTTACGCTTTTGCCCAGGGCACATGTCCGGCAGTTTTTCATCTTTTTGCCTCCCTCTTAGAAGAAATTTTTTTAATGCCCGTCCCAAGATCGGCTACGTCACTGCTTCACCGGCAGGATTAAAATACTTGCGCGAAAAGCCCAGCGCTACATTGACCAGGCCGATCATTACAGGCACTTCGATCAGCGGCCCGATGACGGCAGCAAATGCCTGGCCGGAGTTGATGCCAAAGACCGCGACTGCCACCGCAATCGCCAGCTCAAAGTTATTGCTCGCGGCAGTGAAAGCCAGAGAAGCGGTTTGCGGGTAGTTGATTTTCGCCCGCCAGCTGATAAAGAAGGAGACCAGGAACATGATCACAAAGTAGAGAAGCAACGGTATGGCAATCCTCACCACGTCCATGGGGAGAGTGGCGATGTATTCACCTTTCAAGGAGAACATAATTACAATCGTGTAAAGCAGGGCAATCAGCGCGAGCGGACCGATTTTCGGGATAAAGCGGGTTTCGTACCAT